>JAYTDE010000678.1:0-2381 GCA_043736195.1 Burkholderiales bacterium
CCGCGCGCGGCGGCCGGGGTGTTTCCTCAATCATTGCTTTCCCCCTGCTGCCATTTGCGGCGTTGCAAGCCGAACCACGACACCATGATCGCCGCGAGCAGGAACGGCACCATGGCGGTCGACACCGCGGAGCCCTCGCCGATGCGCGAGCCCAGGATCGCGGTGTTGTAGGACATGGTTGCCATCAGTTCGGTAGCGCCGGCCGGACCGCCATTGGTCAACACCTTGATCAACTGAAAATCGGTGAAGGTGAACAGCACCGAAAATGTCATCACCACGGCGATGATCGGCGTCAGCAGCGGATAGGTGATGCGCCAGAACATCTGCCACTGGGATGCGCCATCCAGCGTTGCCGCTTCGTAGAGTGAAGGCGACACTGTTTGCAGGCCGGCCAGCAGCGTGATGGCGATGAAGGGCACGCCGCGCCAGACGTTGGCGAAAATCACGCTGAAACGCGCGTTCCAGGCGTCACCCAGGAAGTTGATGTTGCCATCGATCCAGCCCCATTGCCTCAGGGTCCAGGAGACGATCGAAAATTGCGGGTCGAAGATCCACCAGAACGCGATCGCCGACAGCACTGTCGGCACGATAAACGGGATCAGCACCAATGCGCGCACTATCGCCTTGAACGGCAAATGCTGGTTCAGCAGAACGGCCAGATACAGGCCGATCGCGAACTTGATCATGCTCGCGATCAGGGTATAAAAAATCGTGAAAAATACCGCTGTCTGGAACTTCGAGTCGCCAATGATCCATTCGTAGTTTTCGAGGCCGACGAATTGTCCCGGATCGCCGATGCGCGCATCGGTGAACGACAGCCAGATCCCCAAGCCCAGGGGATAGACCAGAAACAGGATCAGGAATGCTGCCGCCGGCAACATGAACAGGAAACCCAGCCAGTTACGATTGGTCCACAAATTGTTGGGCATGTATCTCCCGGGGCCGCGCCCAGACCTTGCTTGACTCTGCAATCTCGAAAACCCCATCCCGCCGATCGCCGGGATGGAGGTCGTGGTTCACACCGCCATGGCTCAGCGATAGATGCGGCGCGCCTGCCGTTCGGCAATCGCAATCGCCTCCTTGATGGAGGCGCGCTCGGTGCAGACCGACGCGAACATGTCGAGCACCACGAAGTCGGCCAGGGCTGACGCGGCCTTTTCGCCCACCGACCCCAAACCGCCCGCGGTCAATGTGCGCTTGGCGACGTCGCGCGCCACCGACAGCTTCTTGTCGGTGGTCCACACCGGGTTGGCGTCATAGGCGTTGAGCGGATGCGTGAGATAGGCCACCGAATCCTGGAGCCACTTGTTGTAATTCTCGGCTTCGAGGGTGAAGGCGATGAAGGCCTTGCAGGCCTGCTGCGCCTTGGAATACTTCATGACCATCATCGGGTAGGCGATGTGAAATTCGGTGGGCTTGCCGGCCGGCCCGACCGGCCACAGGGCGTGATTCATGTCGTCCATCACTTCCTTGGACTTGGCATCACCCTTGGCGGCGCCCGCCTTGGCGGCGGCGTAGATCGACACGCCGTTGTTGGTGAGCGACACCTGGCTCTCCAGGAACGCCTTGTTGTTGAACGAATCGTTCCAGGACGCCGTACCCGACACGAAGGTCTTGGACAACGCGAGCGTGTATTCAAGCGCCTTGACGGTCTCCGGGGAATTGATGATGACCTTGTCTTTGGCATCGACCAGGTTGGCGCCGTTCGACCACAGGGCCCAATGCACCCAGGCATTGCCGTCGCCCGAGGCGCGACCCAGCGCGAATCCGCCGGCCACCGATTTGGATTTCAGCGCCTTCATCAATTCGAGGAAACCGGCGTTGTCTTTCGGAATCTCCTTGAAGCCTGCCTTCTCGATCATGCTCTGGCGGTAGTTGATCAGGTTGCCGTTATAGGCGACCGGAATGGCGATCCACTTGCCCCCCGATTTGCCGTAGGTCTCGGCAGTGGGTACCCAGCCGCCGTATTTCTTGCCGAGATAGTTGGCGACATCGGTCACGTCCGACACCTTGGACGGGAACAGGTGCGGCAGCGAATACAGGCCCCAGAACATGTCCGGTCCCTGGCCCGTGTTGGCGGCGACCGATGCCTTGGGCTGCACGTCGTCGAGCGACTCGTTCAACACCTTGACTTCGACGCCGGTCGCCTTGGTGAAAGCGGCCACCAGCGCCATGAAGCTGTCTTCCTCGGACTGCACGAATCGCTTCCAGCGCAGCAACTGGATCTTTGCGCCTTTCTCGGGTTTGAACGGCGAAGCCTGGGCCCATGCGGATGCGAACTGCGCGAGGTTCAGGCCTTCAAGGGCGCCCACTGAGGCAAGCGCGGCGCCGGTACTGGACGATTGCAAGAATTTACGACGTGTGAAATGCGGCATTTCCGT
>JAYTDE010000679.1:0-7906 GCA_043736195.1 Burkholderiales bacterium
CGGTTCGCCAGGCGTGCAAGTGTTTCAGGGCGCAGGCCGGCGGCGACAGCCCATGCGTGATCCGATAGCCGGCGCGCGCGCGCACCGTGCCGCATTCGGGTCAGCAGGGGTTTGAGTTGGTTGTTCATTGCCGTATTATAAAAATATTGATTTTAAAGTCAATAATGAATGCTTATATGACACAGATCGTCACGTCGGCAATTTCAAGCACCACTGCCATCGCGCTGTCACCGGCCGCAAAGCCGTGGCACCGCCGCCACGGTGAGCTTGGTATTGAACGACGCGGCGAACGAAGAGAAGAAGAGCCTGGTGCTTCAGGCGCCGGTGCGGCGCGACCGGGCAACGCAGGTTGATCAGGTTTTTTTGTTCCGCTGCGCAAGACCACGGCTGATTGAGAATTGCATGGTTCATGACATAAGAATTCCTCTGGCGAGGCTGTCATGTTTTTGGAAACGATCGACAGAGCTTGAGGCAGGGATGATGCCGGATTACAAAACATATATGCTTGCGCCTCCCTGCAATCCGGGTTGAACCACCGCTGCACCAGCCGCAGGCGCGGCGGGCACCCCGGCTACTGTTTGAGATCCTCCACGTGACCTTGCCCCGTTCGCAGCGAACCTTGCCGCAGATGTTGACCGTGCAGGCGGCACGCCATGGTGCCCGCCCGTTGTTGACCATTGGACCGCAGACCTGGACCTTCGCCGACGCCGCTGATGCAGCCGCGCGCCGCGCCGGCACCCTGGTCGCAGCCGGGGTCGGCGCCGGCGATCGGGTCGCCCTATTGCTCGGTAACCGCTTCGAGCTGCTCGAACTGGTGCTCGCCTGCGGCTGGATCGGCGCCATCGCGGTGCCGATCAATACCGCCGCGATGGGCCCGCAGATCGGCTATTTCCTGGAAAACAGCGGCGCCCGGGTGCTGGTGATCGAGGCTGAAATGTTGCCGCGCCTGCGTCAGGTTGACACCACGCGTCTGGCGCTTGCCCACACCTGGATCGTCGGTGCCATGCCGCAAGACGCGGCGCTGGCGTCGTACGGCGTGCCGCTGCCCGCACTGGGCACGCCGGTGGCGGCCGCGGCGGTGAAGCCCGGCGATAGCCTGGCGATCTTGTACACCTCGGGCACCACCGGGCCTTCCAAAGGCGTGATGTGCCCGCATACGCAGTACTACTGGTGGGGCGCCAACTCGATCGAGCTCCTGGAAATCACCGCCGGCGATGTGCTGGCGACCACCTTGCCCTTGTTTCACATCAATGCCCTGTCCAGTTTCGCCCAGGCGCTGCTGTCCGGCGCCAGGCTGGTGCTGCATGAGCGCTTTTCGGCGAGCGCGTTCTGGCCTTCGACCTGCGAATCCGGCGCCACCGTGGTGTACCTGCTGGGCGCGATGGTGCCGATTCTGCTGGCGCGTTCGCCCACTGATGCCGAGCGCGCGCATCGCGTGCGCATCGTGCTGGGGCCGGGCGTGCCGGCTGCGATGATCAGTGCGTTTCACCAACGCTGCGGTATCCCGATTCTCGAAGGCTATGCCTCGACTGAAACCAATTTCATCATCGGCTCGAAAATCGCGGGGCAAAAGCCCGGCAGCATCGGGCGCATTCGCCCTGGCTATCAGGCAAGGGTGGTCGATGGCGATGATTTCGAGGTGGCTGCGGGTGTGGCGGGCGAACTGCTGCTGCGCGCGGACGAACCGTTCGCGTTTGCCGCCGGCTATTTCGGCATGCCGGAGAAAACCGTCGAGGCCTGGCGCAACCTGTGGTTTCACACCGGTGACCGGGTGGTGTGCGAGGCCGACGGGAACTTTCGCTTCCTCGATCGCCTGAAGGATGCGATCCGGCGTCGCGGCGAGAACATCTCTTCCTATGAGGTCGAGCAGGTGCTGCTGGCACATCCAGGCATTGAAATGACCGCGGTGTTTCCGGTTGAGTCCGAGCTTGCAGAAGATGAAGTGATGGCGGCGATCATCCTCAAGCCCGGGTGCCTGCTTGATCCGCTGGACCTGATGAAATTCTGCGAGCAGCGCATGCCGTACTTTTCGATCCCGCGCTTTCTCGATTTCGTGACCGAACTGCCGCGCACCGAAAGCGGTAAAGTTCAGAAGTTCAAGCTGCGCGAGCGCGGCCGTGGCCAAGGTACCTGGGACCGCGAAGCGGCCGGCTATGTGCTCAAGCGGCGATAGGAGCACCGCACTCGCCCGTGGCGCGCAGCGCGCAACAGCTGCCGCAGTCGCGCCTGGTGTAGTGTGTCGCGGGTGATGTTTTCGTGCCGGTCCGCGCTGATGCGCAGCCGGAGTCTTGCAACAGGCAGGTTTTGCATTGGGGAGAGAAAAAATGAAATTCAAATCATGGATCGGCGCCGGCCTTGCGGCGGCGCTGGCGGCAAATTCGGCAAGCGCCGAGATCACCATCGGCATCTCGATCGCCGCCACCGGCCCGCAGGCCTCGCTTGGCGTGCACTACAAGAACGCCTTCGAGTTGATGCCCAAGACCATCGCCGGTGAAGCCGTCAAGTTCATCATTCTGGACAATGCGTCGGACGCGACCAACGCGGCGCGCAATGGCCGCAAGCTGGTCACCGAAGACCGGGTCGACGTGCTGATGGGATCCAACGGCGTGCCGGCCACCATGGCCTTGGCGCAGGTGGCCAACGAGAGCAAGACCCCGCTGGTGACCCTGTCGCCCGCCACCCTCTCGCCTGAAAACTTCAACTGGGTCTTCATCGTGCCGCAGCCGACCGAGCTGATGATGGACGCGGTGGCCAAGGACGTGAAGAAGCGCAATCTCAAGACCCTGGGCTACATCGGCTTCTCCGACGGCTGGGGCGATCTGGTGCTCAAGGCCAGTGAATCGCATGCGGCCGCCGGCGGTTACAGGATCGTGACCAACGAGCGCTATGCGCGCAACGACACCAGCGTGGTCGGGCAGGTGCTGAAGATCATCGCAGCCAATCCGGACGGCGTGATCGTGGGCGGCTCCGGCACCGGCGGCGCGCTGCCGCAGATCGCCCTGCGCGAGCGCGGCTACAAGGGGCCGATCTATCACAACCACGGCACGGTCAACGCCGAATTCATCAAGGTCGGCGGCAAGCTGGCCGAAGGGGCGATCGCGCCGACCGGGCCGGTGGTGGTGGCCGACGAGTTGCCCGACGGCTATGCCACCAAGGCGCTGGGCGCGGACTTCATGAACCGCTACGTGGCGAAGTTCAACCTGGGGCGCAACGCGTTCGCCGCCTACAGCTATGACGCGGTGCTGGTGGTGGAAGCAGCAGCGAAGGAGGCGCTCAAGAAAGCCAAGCCGGGCACGGCGGAATTTCGCGCGGCGATGCGCGATGCGCTGGAAAATATCAAGAACGTGGTCGGTACCCACGCCGTGTACAGCATGACCCCGACCAACCATAACGGCATGGACGAGCGTGCGCGCGTGCTGGTTGAAGTCAGGGATGGTCAGTGGCGTCTGATGAAGTGATGTGGTGCGGCTGATGGGCGAGCGGGGGACGCGCAGCCGTCCCCTGTTTTTTGGTTGATCGGCCGCGACCCTCGATCGATGACTTTCGATATCGCGCTCTGGCTGGGCCAGGATGGCATCACCAACGGTGCCATCTATGCCTTGCTGGCGCTGGCGCTGTTGCTGGTGTTCACGGTGACGCGGGTGATTTTCGTGCCGCAGGGCGAGTTCATCTCCTATGCCGCACTGTCGCTGGCGCTGCTTGAGGCCGGCCGTCTGCCCGGCACGGTCTATGTGCTGGTGATCGGCGGCCTGGTCGCGGCGCTGTTCGATGGCGTGATCGCGGTGCGCGCGCGCGCCTGGCGCCGCCTGCCGCGCATCCTGCTGGTGTATGTCGTGTTGCCGTTGGCAATGGCAGCCATCACCTGGTGGGCGGTGCCGCAAAAGCTGGCGCTCTGGTGGCAGGTGCTGATCGTGCTGGGGCTGGTGGTGCCGCTGGGGCCGATCCTTTACCGGGTGGCCTACCAGCCGCTGGCCAGTGCTTCGGTGCTGGTGTTGTTCATCGTTTCGATGGCGGCGCATTATGTGCTCACCGGCCTGGGCCTGGTGTTTTTCGGCGGTGAAGGATTGCGCGCGCCGCCGTTTTCCGATTTCCAGCTCAAGTTGGGTGTCTTGACCATCAGCGCGCAAAGCATCTTGGTCGTGGTGGCAACACTCATCATCATGCTGTTGCTGTGGCTGCTGTTCGATCGCACCATTTACGGCAAGGCCTTGCGCGCCACCGCGCTCAACCGCACTGGTGCGCGCCTGGTGGGGATTCCGGCCGGCCTCTCGGGCAGCCTGTCTTTCACCCTGGCCGCCTTCATCGGCGCGGTGTCGGGTGTGCTGATCGCGCCGATCACCACCATCTACTACGACACCGGCTTCCTGATCGGCCTGAAGGGCTTCGTCGGCGCGATTCTGGGCGGCATGGGCAGCTATCCGCTGGCGGCCCTGGGCGCGCTGGCGCTGGGATTGCTCGAATCGTTTTCCTCGTTCTGGGCCAGCGCCTACAAGGAAGTGATTGTCTTCACCATCATCATCCCGGTGCTGGTGTGGCGCTCGCTTGTAAGCCACCATGCGATCGAGGATGAAGAGGAATGAAGCTGCGCCCCGGGTTCGCGGCTTTTCTGGTTTTCATGGCGGTGGCTCCTTTGTTGGTGCCGGAGTTCTACGTCACCTTGCTCAACTACATCGGCCTGGCGACCCTGGTCACCCTCGGCCTGGTGCTGTTGACCGGCGTGGTGGGCCTGATCTCCTTCGGCCAGCAGGCCTTCGTAGGCCTGGCTGCCTACACCAGCGCGGTGATGACCACGGTGTGGGGCATTTCACCCTGGGTGACGCTGCCGGTCGCGCTCTTGTTCACGCTCATCGCTGCCATGATTTTAGGCGCCATCATCCTCAGGCTCTCGGGCCACTATCTCGCGCTCACCACCATCGCCTGGGCGATCGCCGCCTACTACCTGTTCGGCAAGTTCGAATTGCTGGGCCAGTACAACGGCATTGCCAACCTGCCGGCGCTGTCGATTTTCGGCTGGAAACTGGACACCGGCGCCAGGTCGTATTACCTGATCTGGGTGGTCACGCTGGCGGCGCTTGTCGCCGGCCACAACCTGCTCGATTCGCGCTCGGGTCGGGCGATTCGTGCACTGCGCTTTCGCGGCGTGATGGCCGAGAGCTTCGGCGTTGACACCGCCGCCCTCAAGGTCCTGCTGTTCATCTACGCGGCCTTGCTGGCCGGTATTTCAGGCTGGCTGTATGCGCATTTCCTGCGTCTGGTGAGCCCCGGCGCGTTCGGGGTCAATGCCGGCATCGATTACCTGTTCATGGCGGTGATCGGCGGCGCCACCCAGGTGTGGGGCGCGCTGCTCGGTGCGACCATCCTGACGGTGCTCAAGGAATGGCTGCAGGACCTGTTGCCAAAACTGTTCGGGCAGACCGGCAACTATGAAATCGTGGTG
The DNA here is from genome assembly GCA_043736195.1 of Burkholderiales bacterium. Classification (GTDB taxonomy): domain Bacteria; phylum Pseudomonadota; class Gammaproteobacteria; order Burkholderiales; family JAEUOS01; genus JAEUOS01. The sequence goes on from JAYTDE010000679.1 coordinate 5,438, forward strand.
TTCGGCCTCCTGATACTGGTGCTCCTGCACCGTGCCCGCAATGGTTTGTTGCCGGTATTCGCGCGGCTCCTGCCGCCACCGGCGCCTTTGCAGATTTCAAGCAGGGCGGTACCACTGGCGCGGCGGCCACAACCGCCGGCCGGCGCCACCTTGCTGGAAGTGCGGGCGGCGCAGAAGCGCTTCGGCGGGCTGGTGGCGGTGGACCGCTTGTCGTTTGAGCTTGCGAGCGGCGAGATACTTGGCCTGATCGGCCCCAACGGTGCGGGAAAAAGCACGATGTTCAATCTGGTGACCGGCGTGCTCCGCTGCGATGGCGGCGAGATCCTGTTTCGCGGCGAGCGTATCGAGCACTTGCCGTCGCGCGGCATCGCCCGGCTCGGGGTGTGCCGCACCTTTCAGCATGTCAACCTGATCGGCAACATGTCGGTGCTGGAAAACGCCGCGATCGGCGCCCATCTGCGCGGCAAGCGCGGCACGCTTTCGGCGATGCTGCGCCTGGAGCGTGACGAAGATGCGAGTCTCCTCGCGGAAGCCGCCGCGCAGCTCAAGCGGGTTGGATTGGCGCAGCAGATGGCCTTGCCGGCCGGCAGCCTGGCGCTGGGCCAGCAACGCATAGTAGAGATCGCGCGCGCCTTGTGTGCCGATCCGGTTTTATTGCTGCTTGACGAGCCGGCTGCGGGCCTGCGTTATGCCGAGAAGGCGGCGCTGGCCGATCTGCTGAAGAGGCTGCGCGCCGAGGGCATGACCATCCTTTTGGTGGAGCACGACATGGACTTCGTCATGGGCCTGGTGGATCGTCTGGTGGTGATGGATTTTGGCGCCAAGCTGGCAGAGGGTCTGCCGGCCGAGATCCAGGCCAACCCGCAGGTGCTGCAAGCCTATCTGGGTGGTGTCGAATGAGTGCGCTCCTGGAAGTGAGCGATTTGCGCGTGCTGTACGGCAAGGTGGAAGGCCTGCACCGCGCCAGCCTCAAGGTCGAAGCCGGCAGCATCGTCACGGTGATCGGCCCGAATGGCGCCGGCAAGACCACGCTGCTGGGGGCGATCATGGGCCTCCTGCCTGCCGCCGGTTCGGTGCGCTACAACGGCAGCAGCCTGGGCGACATCGATGTGGAAGCGCGGGTGGCCGCGGGCATGAGCCTGGTGCCGGAGAAGCGAGAGCTGTTCGGCGACATGCCGGTGCACGACAACCTGCGCCTGGGCGCCTTCACGCGCATTCGCCGTGGCGAGCGCGATGTCGATGCCGATCTGGCCGCCGTGTACGCGCGCTTCCCGCGACTTCTGGAGCGCCGCGCGCAGCGTGCCGAGACCCTGTCGGGCGGCGAGCGCCAGATGCTCGCGCTGGGCCGTGCACTGATGGCCAAGCCGCGCCTGCTGATGTTGGACGAGCCCAGCCTGGGGCTGGCGCCATTGATCGTGCGCGAGATCTTTCACATCATTGCGGATTTGCGCAAGACCGGTGTGGCTATCCTCTTGGTCGAGCAAAATGCGCGCGCGGCCCTGCAAGTGGCCGACCATGGTTATGTACTGGAGAATGGCGAGATCACGCTGGAAGGGCCGGCGCCTGCGCTGGCGCAAAACCCGCGGGTCATCGAGACCTATCTCGGCCTGAAACGGCGTGCGTCCTGAACCCATCGGCTCGCTGCCAGTCGCGTGAACGCCGCCGGTCGATTCGGGTTTCTTGATCTCCCTCAAGTGGGGGCGATGGCCGCACGACAAAATGGCAGGCATCACCACAATGCGAGGGTCGCCATGATTCAACCGAACGGTCTTTGCGTGCCTTGCCGCAAGGTCCGGCGCATGCCGCGATGCTGGGCACTGGCCGCCTTGCTGCTGGCGGCACCACACCAGGCGCAGCCGGCGGGCGAGCCCATGCCCGGCGACTACCGGATCGTCAATGGCCGAGTCGACCGCGGCACCTATGCCGGATGGCGCCTGTTCCACACCACCTGTTACGGCTGCCACGGCGTCGGCGGCGGTGGCACCGATGTGGCGCCGAACCTTCTGCAACATATCAAGACAACCACGCCGCGCGCCTTCGCCGCCAAGGTGCTCAACAGTTATCGCATCGTGCCACCGGGCGATAGCGCGAACGCGGAAGCGGCAGCCGCGATGCGCGACGCCATGCTGGAAGACATCATGCGGCGCGAGCGCGGCGGCAGCGCCCAGGTGGCCATGCCCGCCTGGGAGCGTGATCCCCGGATCAACCCGCATGTGCTGGATCTGTTCGCCTACCTCTCCGCCCGCGCCGACGGCAAGCTCGGGCCGGGCAAACCGGCGCGCGTGGCGAGCAAGAAACCGTAGCGCGCCTCGCGCAGTGCTTGCGTCGCCAGGTGCCGTGTCGCGTTCGTGACGGGCTTGCTGATTGCACATCGGCCGCTGACTGCCAGCGTATATTGCCGATCTGCACCATCGCCGGCTACCGGATTCCCCCTATCTTCACGCGCTCGCCCTTGTCCTGTTCGCCATG
>JAYTDE010000680.1:0-2052 GCA_043736195.1 Burkholderiales bacterium
CAAGGGTTCGTAAGGCGTCTTTCTCGCAACTTCACAAAGGGGAATCACATGCAGGATGTCAACCTTGACCGTAGACAATTGCTGGCCGCCGGCACCATGGTCACCGGTGCATTGCTGGCCACCACGGCTGGCGAAGCCGCGGCGCAGCCGGCGCTGCCGCCCAAGCTTTCCACCCATGCGCTCGACACCTACACCGGCAAGCAGGCCGCGGGCATTCGCATCGACCTCTACATGATCGAAGGCGAATCGCGCAAATTGCTCAAGACCGTACGCGCCAATGATGAAGGACGCGTCACCGCCAACCTGCTCGAAGGCGAGGCGCTCAAGGTGGCACGTTACGAGCTGGTGTTCCACGTCTCGGAGTACTACAAGAAGCTCGGCGTGGCGCAATCCAATCCCGAATTCCTTGACGTGGTGCCCTTGCGGGTGGCGATCTGGGACGACAAGCAGCGCTACCATGTGCCGCTGTATTTCTCGCCCTGGGGCTACATGACCTATCGCGGTAGTTGAGCGCACGCCCGCCCGATACCGTCAACTTAAAGGAGCCACGCCATGGATTCAAGCAACAACACCCGCCGCACCTTCCTCGCAGCAGGCGTCGCCGCCGGCAGCGCCCTACTGGCCGGCAAGGAAGCCGCGGCCCAGGCCCCGGCCGGTGGCCGCGTCACCGCGCACATCCTCGATCTTTACTACGGCACACCGGCCAACGGCCTCAAGCTCGATTTCTATGCCTACAACGGCGCCACTCCGACGCTGATGAAGTCGGTGGTCACCAATGCCGACGGTCGCCCGCCCGAAGGCCCGCTGGTGCAGCCGGCCGACATGAAAACCGGCCGCTATCGCATCGATGTGCATGTGGGCGACTACTACAAGAAAGCCGGCGCCAAATTGCCCGGTGGCTACCACACCAGGCTGACGATGGAATTCGACATCTACGACGCCAGGCAACCCCATCACCTGCCGTTCCAGATCACGCCATGGACGCAGTCGTCCTCGGTGCTGCCAGGCTGAATCCACGCAACCATTTTTCAAGCAAAGGAAACGACCATGTTCACCTCCCGCAAGACTCTCGCAACCGCCACCCTGGCCGCCCTGGCATTCGCCCCCTTAAGCGCCAACGCGCAAGACAAGGTGCGCCTGGCCGGCAACTTCGAAATTGCCCACTCCTCTTCGGTCGCGATGGAGCAGGTGTTCAAGCCCGAGCTGGCGAAACTCACCAAGAACGCGCTGCAGGTCGATCTGTTCCCCGCCATGCAGTTGGGTGGCGCCAAGGAAAACGTCGACGCGGTGCGTGCCGGGTCGCTGCTCATGACCTGGACCGGTGCGGCCTACATGTCGCGCATCGTGACCGAACTGGAAGCGGTGAGCTTGCCGTTCCTGTTTCCCAATCGCGAAGTCGCATTCAAGGTGCTCGACGGCAATATCGGCAAACTGCTCGACCAGAAAATGGCCGACAAGAACTTCATGGTGCTGGGCTGGATGGAACTCGGTTCGCGCAACATCACCAACAGCAAGCGGCCGATCAAGACCATGGAGGACTTGAAGGGCCTGAAGATTCGCCTGCAGCCCAATGAAACCCACCTGGCGACCTTCCGTGCCATGGGCGCCAACGCGGTGGCGATGGATGTCAAGGAACTGTATTCGGCGATGGAGCAGAAGGTGCTCGACGGCCAGGAGAATCCGTTCCCGATCATCCGCGCCGGACGCTACAACGAGGTGCAGAAGTACCTGTCCAACAGCGGGCATTTTTTCGACTTCATTCTCATCCTGGCCAACAAGAAGACCTTCGAAGCCCTGAAGCCTGAGTACCAGAAAGCGATTCGCGATGCGATGAACACCGCCGTGGCAAGCCAGCGGGCGGCAGCGGCCAAGCAGGACGGCGAGGCGCTGGAGGAACTGAAGAAGAAGATGGAATTCACCGAAATCACACCGGCCGTGCGCGAAGCCATGCGCAAGGCCTCGGCAGGCGTGGTCGACGAGGTGAAAAAGCGCGCCGGCGCGCCGCTGGTCGACAGCGTACTGGCCGAAGTGGCGAAGATGAAGTAATCGCAA
>JAYTDE010000681.1:0-2317 GCA_043736195.1 Burkholderiales bacterium
CTCTTGTCGCCCGATGGCGTGTGGTATTTGTACATGGTGGGGCCGCCGCCGGTGGCCAAGAGCACCGCGCGCGCCTGCACAAACACGAATTCGCCGTCACGCATGTCGATCATCAGCACGCCGGCAATGCCCGATCCGTCGGCCGCCTTGACAAGCGCGATCGCCCGATGCTCCTCCAGCCGGCTGATGTCGCGCGCCCATACCTGCTCGGCTAAGCGATTGATGATTTCTATCCCGGTCAGATCGCCCTTGTGCACGGTGCGATCGTAGGTCTGGCCGGCAAACGCCTTCTGGTGCACCGTGCCATCCGGGTTGCGGTCGAAAAAGCAGCCCAGCTCGTTCTCCAGTTCATGGATGCGCACCACCGCCTGTTCGACTAAGGTCCAGGCCAGGTCCTGGTCGGCCAGCCACTTGCTGCCTTCGATGGTGTCCATGAAATGGCGCTCGACCGAATCTTCCTTGGCCAGCGCCACGTTGTAGCCGCCCTGCACCATGCGCGTACAGCCGGATTTTCCCAGCAGGCCCTTGACCGCTACGGTGATGTCAAGCCGAGGGTTGGCCTGGTGCGCATGCAAGGCGGCGAAGAGGCCGGCGCCGCCGGAACCCAGGATCAGGATGTCGGTCGTGAGGCGATTCACTTCGCCTTGATCCCGGTCAGCGAAATCACCCGATCCTTGAAATCCTCATAGCTGGCACCCTTGCGCAGTTGCAGCTTCGCCAGCTGGTAGAAGCGGTTAGTCGATGGGCTTGCCTTCTTCGCATCGGCATCCTTCAAGCTGACGTTGATCACCGTCCAGCATTCCTGAAAGTCCGCGGCACGGGCTTTCTGATGGCTCTTCTCCGCCTCGCCCAGTCGATTGTGGATGTTCGAAAAATCGGTGCCGGCCTTGATCTCGATGGCGATGACCTGCCGAAACTGGCCAGGCTTCATTTCCGCACGGATGACAATATCCGGATCGGCCGCGAACTCGATCACCACCTTGCGTTTCGCCGCGTTGCGGATTTCGATCGACCGGTCTTCGACTTTGATAGTTGATCCGGAGACAATGTCGCGCAATAAGGCGAATACCTGTGAGGTGCCAGCCAGGCCGAGTTTGTTGTTGCGCCCACCACGGAACTGCGCGCCAAGCGTCAACAGCGAAAGGTCATGCAGGGTCGCGCGCGCTTCATCGCCGGAGCGCATTGAAGAAAGCAGTGTCACAGCAGAGGCAATCAACGCACTGCATAGTTCATCGAGCGATTTTTCAGCGGCGAGGCTAAGTCGCCCCCGTTCTTCCGCCATCTTGAACGGGCCGGCGCCTGAACCTGCGCCGTAGAACGCCTTTTGGCTCATGCCAAGTACCAGGCGGTAGTACGCCACCAACTCCGGATTCGCCCGTATCACACATGGCGTCGCGAACAACAGTTCACCACGCAGGCCGCGCGCTGATATCTCGGTCAACGCGGTAGCTGGTACAAGAGCCGCCAACTCGCTGTCGACGGTGCGGATGTCGATGGAGCGAATCGCGTTTGCCAATGCCGGTTGCAAAAATCGAGTGCGCGCGTCGCGCAGCAACACCGCGAAATCCACTTGCGGCTGTATCGATGGTAGCCGAATCATTTCCGTTCAGGCCACTTTCATCAGGTTCGGCCGAAACAGCGATCCCAGTCGGTGCGCTGCGAGCTGGACATACTCAGGGTGGAGCTCAATGCCGACATAGCGCCGGTCCAATTGCTCGCAGACCACGCCTACTGTGCCGGAGCCGAAGAACGGATCGAGCACGAAGTCGCCCGGTCGCGTCGCAGCCAGAATGCAAGGCTCGATCAACGCAGGGGGAAACACAGCGAAATGCGCGTGCGCCGTGGCTTGCGTGTTCACGTTCCATACCGAGCGACGATTCCTTCCGTTTTGCTCTCGCACCGCTTCATGGTCGTAGTAGTAACGCTCATTCTTGGAGAGCAAAAACACATACTCGTGTGAGCGAGTCGGCCGATCCTTGACACTCTCGGGCATTGCGTTCGGTTTGTTCCACACGATGTCGGCACGCAAATACCAGCCGTCTTCCTGCAACTTGAACGCCAGTTGCCAGGGAATGCCAATCAGGTCTTTGGGCTTGAGGCCTTCCGGGGTATCGGGGCGGAAGTTCATGGCGCGCGCCGGATTCTTCTTATCCGGAGCGCGCCACTTTCGATTGCCGCTGGTGTATCCGTCACCGATGTTCAACCAGATCGTGCCGTCATCTTTCAGTACGCGCCGCACCTCGGCGAATACCGCGACCAAGCGATTCAGAAATTGCGGCAGCGTTTCTTCGAGCCCAATCTGGCCATCGATCGCATA
>JAYTDE010000682.1:0-3236 GCA_043736195.1 Burkholderiales bacterium
CCGGGTCGCCGCAGCCGCGTGGCTCCAGACACAACGCCAATCGAAGCCGAACAGCCGACTCGAAGTCGCCGAAATCGATCTCTACTGCAGGCCTGACGCGGCGGCCGAGAAACTGTTGCGCCTGGCCATACAGCGCCTCAACCTGACGGCGCGCGCTTATCATCGCGTTCTGAAAGTGGCGCGCACCATCGCCGACCTGGCGGCGACGGACGCGATCTCGGCCACCCATGTGGCCGAAGCCATTCAATACAGGCGCGGTCTGGAAACCGCGTAATCCGCCCCGCAATTGCAAAACGGAACCACCACGGAGACCACAAGATGGCCGACATCCACATCACCCGCAGCCATGCGATGCCGCTTAAAAAGGCGCGCGAAGCCGCCGATCGCTTTGCCGATCAACTGGCTGAAAAATTCGATCTCGAATCGCAGTGGCATGGCGACACCCTGCACTTCAGTCGCGCCGGGGTCAACGGCAGCTTGACGCTCGGTCGCGGCTCGGTGGAAATCCGCGCCAAGCTGGGCCTGTTGCTGTCGGCCTTCAAGTCAAGTTTCGAAGGGCATATCAAGGACAATCTTGAGCGCGTCTTCGGCGAAACGGCGCCGCCCAGGAAAGCCGCGAAGAAGAAATCCTGAATGCGGCGATGGTGCGCGTATGCGCGCACCATCCTCGACAAGCTTGCGCTTGCCGTTTGGAACTGCCGCCCGTGCCTTACTTGAGCGACTCGATCAGATCGATGTATTCCTGCATCGCCTCGTCCGAACTCTTGTCCTTGATGGCGGCCCAGGCATCGAACTTCATGCGCCCGACCATGTCGGTGAAGCCCGGACGTTTGCCCGTGGGCTCGCCTTCGGTCGCCTGCTTGTACAGGCCGTAGATCACAAGCAGGGTCTGGTTGTCCGGCTTTTCGGGCAATTGCTTTGATTCCGCTACCGCTTTTTCAAACCGGGCTTTAAGGTCGGACATTTTGTCTCCCGCAGGGTGAATGGATTGACTTGCCTGGTCGCGCGCTTAAGTCGCGTACTGTTGAAGCTTGAAAGTTTAGCCGATCCGGCGCCCCGCACACATCTGACGAGCAGCGTGTTTCGCACCCCGCCGGCTTGCTGCTACCATGCCGCAAGCACAAAAACCAGGCGGGAGACCCCGGCAAATGACAGTTCTCGAACAGGTCCTCAAATGGGCCGGCAATCTGCCGCTGGAGCGCATCGCGCAGTATTTGCCGTTGGACCGGATTCCGCTCGACAAGCTCGCCGGCAACGCCATGGAAATGGTGGACGAACTCAAGAATCGCGAACGCATGTCGAGCGTGGATACAGCGTGGTTGCGGATGGATACGCCGACCAACCTGATGATGATCGTCGGTGTCATGATGTTCGAGGCGCCGATGGACGTGGCACGCTTCAAGCGCACGCTGACACACCGCCTGTTGCGTTACCAACGCTTCCGGCAGAGGGTCGTGCAAGATGCGTCCGGCGCCTATTGGTTCGACGACGAGCATTTTGACATCGATAACCATGTGCACAGCCTCAATCTGCCGGCACCCGGCGGCAAGGCTGCGCTGCAGTCGCTCGCCGCGGCGCTGGCAAGCCAATCCCTGGACCACAACAAGCCCTTGTGGATGATGACGGTGGTCGAAAACTATGACGACCACGGCGTGCGCGGCAGCGCGGTGGTCGTGCGCATTCATCATTGCATCGCCGATGGCATTTCGCTGACCGGTGTCATGTACTCGCTTGCCGACGAAACGCCGGACGCTCCCGAGGAGGGCATCGAACCCGAAGCCATGCGCCGTGCGCGCGCGCGGCGCGCGGCGCGGCACGAAAGCCATGAGGAACGCGACCTGCTCGCCAGCCTTTACGAACCGCTCGGCGATGCGGCGACCAAAGCGCTTGCCATGTCCGGCGACTTGTGGAGCAAGTACCAGGACATGCTGTCGCATCCGGACCGCGTCGCCGAGGCGGCCAAGGTGGCCGCCGATGTCACCACCGAGCTCGCGGCGCTGGCGCTCTTGCCGGCCGATTCCGACACCAGTTTCAAGGGCAAGCCCTCGGCCATCAAGCGGGTGGCGTGGAGCGAACCAATGCCGCTTACCGACGTCAAATCGGTCTGCAAGGTGTTGGGCGTGTCGGTCAACGACATCCTGCTTTCATGCTGTGCCGGAGCGATGGGCGCCTATCTGCGCGCCAAAGGTGAAACCACCGAGGGGGTCGAAGTCCGCGGCATGATACCGGTCAACCTGCGTCCACGCGGTCAGGAACACACGCTCGGCAACCAGTTCGGCCTGGTGTTGCTTGCCCTGCCGGTCGGCATCGAAAATCCGTTCCTGCGGCTATACGAGGTCAAGCGCCGCATGGACGAGTTGAAAAGCTCATATCAGGCGATGATCTCGATGGGCATTCTGGGCGCCGTCGGGTTCCTGCCGCGACCGCTGCAAAAACAGGTGCTGGACATTTTCTCGACCAAGGCATCGGCGGTGATGACCAACGTACCCGGGCCGCAACAAGCCCTGTACCTGGCCGGCAGCCAGATGTCGCAGCAAATGTTCTGGGTGCCGCAATCCGGCGACATCGGCATCGGCGTATCGATTCTCTCCTACAACAATCAGGTTCAGTTCGGCCTTATCACCGATCGCAAGTTCGTGCCCGAACCGGCCGACATCGTTGACCGTTTCATGCCCGAATTCGAACAACTGCTGTTCTACCTCTTGCTGCATGGCACGCCGCCCGCGGATGCCGCTGCCGGCGAGAAGGCGCCGGCCCGCAAGTCGCCCGCGCCGGCTGCGGCGACCGGCAAACCCGCTGGCCAGCGCCCGGCGCGCAAGCGCACGGCGCAGATTGCGCAAAAAGTCGCCTCCGCCACGTCGCCTGCCAAGCGCGCGGCAAGCGCGCCGCCTCCCGGAATCCGCAAGGGCGGTATGCTCAAACGCCTGCGCGACCAGAGCAGTTGAAACCGACAGCGTCATCCGATCCGGCGCCCGCGGCGGCCGCGGCTGCGAGCCTGCTGTTCGTCTACGGAACCTTGCGGCGTGGTGGCAGCAACGACATGGCGCGGCTGCTGCCGGCTGCGACACGGATTTCCGGCGCACGCATGCGCGGCCGCCTGTTCGACCTGGGCGACTATCCGGCGCTGGTCGCGGATGCATCCGCTGGATGGGTCGAAGGTGAACTCCACGAAATTCCCGAACATGGCTGGAGCGCGCTGGACGCGCTCGAAGATGTGGTCAGCGCCACCCATCCGC
>JAYTDE010000683.1:0-1790 GCA_043736195.1 Burkholderiales bacterium
GGGAACACCGCGCAGAAGCTTTCGCAATAGCGGCAGGCATTGCAGATCGAAAACTCGCGCGCGGCTTCTTCCTCGGCAGCCTTGATCAGTTGCGCCAGAGCTAAGCTCATGCCGCCACCGCTTGCGCGTTCAGCACACTCTGTGCCGCCTGGCGCCCGGCGATCAAGCCCGAGGAGGTGCCGATGGTCATGCCAATCCCGGCCAGATAGCCCTTGCCAAGAATGTTGCCGGCCATCAGCTCGCCAGCGGCGAACAGGTTGGGGCTGGGTTTGCCTGCATAGTGCACACGCATTTCCTCGTTGATCTTGACACCCAGATAGGTGAAGGTGATACCGGGTCGCAGCGCGTAGCCGTAGTAAGGCGGCGTGTCGAGCGGCAGCGCCCAGTGGGTCTTGGGCGGGGTCAGGCCTTCGGTATGGCAATCGTCCAGCACCGCATGATCGAAGCTGCCGACACGGCAGGCGGCGTTGTACTCGCGCACGGTGGCTTCGAAGGTAGCAGCGTCCACCCCCAGTTTGCCGGCCAGTTCTGCCAGCGTCTGCGCGCGCTCACCGGGAAACACCGGCGGCATGAAGCGCCCGAGCGCCTTGGCGTCGATCACCGAATAGGCGATCTGTCCGGGCTGCAACGCCGTGAGGCGGCCCCAGATCGCGTAGCGCTTGGGCCAGAAGTCTTCGCCTTCATCATAAAAGCGCTTGGCGTGTTTGTTGACCACCAGACCCAGCGAGACGCAATCCAGGCGCGTGACAATTCCGCCGTCGTACTTGGGCGCACGGGCGTCGATGGCCACGCAATGCGACTGGGTCGGGTCACCCACCGAGTCGGCGCCGCCATCGAGCAGCGCGCGCAACACCACGCCCTGGTTGAATCGCGTGCCGCGGATCAGGAAATTATCCGCCGGCCATTCGCCCCATTCGTTCTGACCCCAGGCCTCGCGCATCCATGCCAGATTGGATTCGAAGCCACCGCTGGCCGCCACGCAGGCGCGCGCCTCGATGCGCTGGCTACCGACCATCACGGCGCGAAACACACCATCGCGGACGTCGAGCGCCGTAACCGCAGACTCATAGCGAATCTCGACCCCCAATGCCTTGGCACTGCGGAAATAGGCGTTGAGCAAGGCCTTGCCGCCACCGGCGAAAAACGCGTTGGTGCGCGACAAATGCAGGGTGCCGGACAAGGACGGCTGGAACCGCACGCCATGCTTTTTCATCCACCCACGGCAAACCGCCGATTCGCGCAGCGCAATGCGCGCCAGGTGCTCGTTGGTCAGCCCACCGGTGACCTTCAGCAGGTCCTGCCAGTATTCCTCTTCGGGATAGGCCTCGGTCAGCACGTCCTGCGGCGCATCGTGCATGCAGCGCAAATTGCGTGTATGCATGGTGTTGCCGCCACGCCACTCGCGCGGCGCCGACTCCAGGAGCAGCACCGAAGCCCCTCCCTCGCGCGCAGTAAGCGCCGCACACAAGGCGGCATTGCCGCCGCCAATCACGATCAAGTCATGGGCCTTCGACAAACTCACTCCCGCGCAGTTTCTTCGTTAAGCATTTCAGACATCGAATTGTCCGGCTATGCCGGCGATTCGATGCAAACCAAGCCGGGCAAAAGTAGGGGTTCACTTTTGACCGCCCTACGCAAGCCGGGCAAAAGTAGGTTTGCACTTTTGCCCGCCCTAGTCCGCCTTGATCCCCGCGTTCTTGACCACCACGCTCCAGCGCGCCTGTTCGGTGCGAATGAACTCCGCGTACTCAGGCGCGGAGGAGCCGACCTCCTCGGTGCTGTCGCCGGCA
>JAYTDE010000684.1:0-4783 GCA_043736195.1 Burkholderiales bacterium
AGCCCGAAGCGGCCGTTGACTTCGCGTTGCAGGCTGGTGAGATCGAACAGCAAGGGCGCCGACTGGGTGGTCGGTTTCGACTCTTCGCTGACCGTTCCCGGCTTGCCGGCGCAGGCAGCGACGATTGTCTCGGCCGCGGCCTGGGTCCAGATGCGCTCGGCGCGCGCGTGCTCGTCGTCTTCCGGACGCTTGAACCTGGGCTCGAACCAGCGACCGTTGTATTGACCGGCCTTGGCATCGAAGCTGGCATGGACCTCCCAATAATCGCGCGACTTGAAAGCGCGAATCTTCTCCTCGCGCTCGACCAGCACAGCCAGGGTTGGCGTCTGAACCCGCCCGACGGTGGTCAGGTAAAAGCCGCCCTCTTTCGAATTGAAGGCCGTCATGGCCCGCGTGCCGTTGATGCCGATCAACCAGTCCGCTTCACTGCGACTGCGCGCGGCGTCCGCCAGCGGCAGCATTTCGCGGTCCTCGCGCAAATGCGCGAAGCCGTCGCGAATCGCCGCCGGCGTCATCGACTGCAGCCACAGGCGCCGCACCGGCTGCTTCGCCTTGGCATGCTGCACCACCAATCGGAAGATCAGTTCGCCCTCGCGTCCGGCGTCACAGGCATTGATAAGCGCCGTCACATCCTTGCGCTTGAGCAGGCGCACCAGGGTCTTCAAGCGGTCTTCGCTTCTGGCGATCGGCCGCAGGTCGAAATGCGGCGGCACCACCGGCAGATGGGCGAAACTCCATTTGCCGCGCTTGACTTCATAGTCCTCGGGGCAAGCGATTTCGAGCAGATGACCGACTGCGGACGACAGCACATACTGGTCCGACTCGTAGTAATCGGCGGTCTTGGTGAACCCACCGATGGCCTTGGAGATATCCAGGGCGACCGATGGCTTTTCGGCAATTATCAGGACTTTGGACATGCTTCTTCTTTGAACGTAACCCCATCGGAACCCAGGCGGGTTCACGCAAGGGGCCGAAGTCTAAGCCCGGGAATTCGATTAGCGCAAGGGGTTATTACCAGCCTGTCTGCCAAACACCGCACCTGCATCAACCGCAATAGCCTGATTAAAGACGACTTTTCGATTACAAACACACGGACTTAATGAAGTTCACGAGGTTCGCCGTCAGGCAACAGTTCGTCCAGAATGAGGGCATCGGGCTCGATCCCGGTACTCCATAGCACTACCAGGCAGACGATCTTGAGTTGCCCCACGTCAACGCGGCCTTGCGGCAGCGCCAGCGCACGTTCGATGATCAGTTCGCGGCGCAAGGGGTCAATCGCGCCGGCCGACTCCAGAAACGCGAGCAGGCCGCGGCATTCGCGCGAGAGCTGTTTTTCCTCGGCGGGCACGAAGCTGCGAAACGAGTGGCGCGCGGCAAACGCAGCGGGCAACTCGGTCGCACCGGTCAGCGCCAACCCGGAAAGCCAGTGCAGGGCCGCGCCGATGTCCTCGCCATCGAAACCGGCGACCTTGAGCTTGAGTTCAAGGGTCTCCGGATCAGGACAGTCCTTTTCATCGAAGTAGTTCTCAACCAGATACACCAGGACGTCGAACAATTCTAAGGCTCCAGTCGTTGTACCCGGCCGCCGGGCAAAAGCGTCGCGCGGCCCTCAAGCTCCAGTTCCAGAAGCAATGCGGACAAGGCATCGACGCCCAGGCCGGTACGCGCTTGCAGGGCATCCAACCCGACGGCATCGTAGCCAATGGCAGCCAACAGGTTTTCCTTGGGGTCGGCGGCGTCGATTACCACCGGCGCGGAACCGGTTGCGGGCAGCGGCGCGCCAGCGGCCCCGAACTCCTCAAGAATATCCTGTGCCGAATCGACCAGCTTGGCGCCTTGCTTGATCAGCACATGACAGCCCTTGGATAAGGGTGAATGGATCGAACCGGGAATGGCGAACACATCACGCCCCTGATCGCCGGCTAAGCGCGCGGTGATCAGTGAACCACTGCGCAGCGCCGCTTCGACCACCAGTACGCCACGCGCAAGACCGCTGATGATGCGGTTGCGGCGCGGAAAATTGGCCGCCAGAGCCGGCGTCCCGAGCGGAAACTCGCTCAGGATCAATCCGTCGGCTGCAATCGCATGCGCCAGGTCGCGATTGCGCGCCGGGTAAACAATGTCCGCGCCGGTACCGATAACGGCAATCGTCGAGCCGGCATTGCCGAGCGCGCCGCGGTGAGCCGCAGTATCGATGCCGAGCGCCTGGCCACTGACTATGGTGTAGCCGGCCGCACTGAGCGTGCGCGCGAAATTCTCGGCATTGGCCATGCCTTGCGCGGTCGCGTTGCGACTGCCGACGATTGCCAGCGCCGGCCGACCCAGCAGTTCAAGGCGCCCTTTGAGGAACAGCAGCGGCGGCGGGTCGTCGACCGCCAACAAGGCCGGCGGATAAGCGGCATCAGCCAGAGAAAGAATGGCGTTGCCGGGTGCGGCACGCCAGGCAAGCGCCTGGTCGATCGCGACCGCCAGTTGAGTGTCGCTACGCGCCAGCCCGATCGACGAGGCGCGCGACTCGCCCACCACGGCAACCAGCGCGCCGCGCTCGGCGGCAAAGATTCGGCTGGGCAGCCCGATGGCCGTCAGCAGCTGGCGCAACGCGGCCGCACCCAATCCTGGCGCGCGCGTCAGGCGCAGCCAGTCGGCCAGTTCGAGATCGGACTCGGAAGAAGACATGATGCAGAAAAGCAAGAGGGCGCAGATCGCGCCCTCTTGATTGTACCGGCCGGCGCCGCAGCGCCGCTACCTCACGGCTTTTGCGCGACATCCCCTATTTTGACCGAGCGCTGTGCGCTCATGACCAGGGCGTAGGACACCTTTTCGAACACGCGAAAGACGAACACCAGGCCGTTACGCTCGTCGGGCAACTTGATCAGCTTGGCAGAGGTGTCATAGATGCTGGAGCGGTCGCGGACATCGGCGCCATAGCTGTACAGCGCCAAAACATGCCCCTGTTCCAGTCCATCGCGCTTGCCCTTGGATATGGCAATGATGCGGTTGCTGCCGGTTTCGCGCCCTGCGCCATAGATTGACAGCACGCGCCCGTCCACCGCGCTTTTCGGCGCGCGCGGCGCGTACTCGGCCACGTCGGGCCTGGGTGTTGGTATCAGCCGGTCGCCGGTGCCGATTTCCTGCTTGGAATCGATGATCCGCAGGGTCACCGGATCGGTCTTGCGCTCCAGCTTTGCAGTCCCGAGAAACACGGCTTCGTAGCCAAGCGTTTCCTTCGTCAGTGGATCAACCAACGCGTTGCCCGGACGGTAAACCTGCCAACTGGCAACCTTTTCGTCAACGTCGCCGGTCGCATAAGCCAGGTCACCCCGCCCCAGATAAACACGACCTTCCTGGGTTGCAATGATCTTGGGGGCGTTGGCGAGACCACCTTCATCGATCACCAACGGCTGCGAGAGGAACGGCTCAATGATGTGCGCCGGAATCGAGGGAATCGCCGCACCGGTCTGCTCGACACGGGTGCGCGGTTCCACCTTGAGCGTGGCCAGCTTGAGCTTCGGCATGCTGCCGGAACGATCGAGAAGCACCACGTCGCCGGGGAAAATACGATGCGGATTCTTGATGCGGTCGCGGTTCGGCTCCCATACATCCGGCCAGCGGTAGGGATCCTTGAGGAACTTCGCGGCAATGCTCCAAAGCGTGTCGCCCGCAACCACAACATGCCGGTCGGGTGCGTTATCGGCAAGCTTCGGCGCTGTCGACTGCGCCAGCGCAGGCAGGCTTACGGCCAAAGCTGCTGCGAGAAAAAGCGAAAATAACGGGCTTCGCATGAATCCTCCTTAAAGCCTTGCGTTGAAACCGCACATGAGCGACCCCATTTACCGGAAAGTGCGGTCAACGATCACTCTGCATCCGTCGGACGCATCCGTCGCGAGTTTGATGTATAACTTTAACATGCGACTGGCTTTTTTTACAAAGTAGGATTAAATTCTCGCTGTAATTAGCTTGATTAGCAAGACATTTTCTGATTTTGACCCACTCCGTTCGTGGCACTGCCGCAACACTTTTTTGATTCAATTCGGTCATGGCACTTCTTCCAATACTGCGCTTTCCAGATACCCGCTTGCACAGGGTGGCCGCGCCTGTCACGGTATTCGACGACAGTATCAGAAGCCTGGTGCGAAATCTGGCCGACACCATGTATGAGGCACCCGGGGTCGGCTTGGCTGCAACCCAGGTCAATGTGCACAAGCAGGTGATCGTGATCGACGTTTCCGAAGCGCGCGATGACCTGAAAGTGTTGATCAACCCGCGCATACTGAAAGCCGACGGCGTGCAATTTTGCGAAGAAGGCTGCCTGTCGGTGCCCGGCGTTTACGAAGAGGTGCAACGCGCGCTGCATGTTCAGGTTGAGGCGCACGACGCCGACGGCAAGTTGTTCGTGCTTGAAGCCCGGGATCTCCTGGCAGTGTGCGTCCAGCACGAGATGGATCACCTCAAGGGACGCGTCTTTGTCGAGTATCTTTCGCGCATGAAGCAGGCGCGCATCCGGCAAAAAATCGACAAGGAGTTGCGTCGCAAGGCGGCGTGACCCGAAGCGCGGTTGCCGCCCGCCTGGTGCGACCGCATGCGGAACAATCAATGAAGATCATCTTTGCCGGCACGCCGGAGTTCGCGGCAGTCGCCTTGCGGAGCCTCATCGCCCGCCGCCATGACGTGGCGCTGGTGCTGACCCAGCCGGATCGGCCGGCCGGTCGCGGCATGCGCCTGGTATCAAGTGCGGTCAAGCAGGTCGCCGTCGCAGCCGGCATCGAGGTAGCGCAGCCGGTCT
>JAYTDE010000685.1:0-5388 GCA_043736195.1 Burkholderiales bacterium
GGCATCGGCCTGCAACTGCTGGCCAACGGTGCGGCAGCGCAAACCTGGCCGGCGCGGCCGCTCAAGCTGGTGGTGGGCTATACGCCCGGCGGGTTCACCGACACCATGGCGCGCGCGGTGGGCGAGAAGCTCACCGGGGCGCTTGGCCAGCAGGTGTTGGTCGACAACAAGCCGGGCGCCAACAGCATCATCGGCGCGGACTTCGTGGCCAAGTCGGCGCCCGATGGCTACACGCTGGGCATGGTGATCGCAGCCCACGCGGTGAATGCCACGCTGTATGCCGGCAAGCTGCCGTTCGATACGCAAAAGGATTTGGTGCCGATATCGCTGGTGGGCATAGCGCCGTTGTTCCTGGTGGCCAACAACAACTTCCCGGCCAAAACCGTGCCTGAACTGATCGCTTATGCCAAGGCCAACCCGGGGCGGGTCAATTTCGGCTCCAGCGGCATCGGTGCGGCCGCGCACCTGGGCATGGAATACTTCATGAGCCTGACCGGGACCAAAATGGTGCACGCACCCTACAAGGGCACGGCCCCCGCGCTGACCGACCTGATGGGCGGGCAGATCCAGATCATGTTCGATGTCACCTCTTCGATGATGCCGCATGTCCGGGGCGGCAAGATCCGTGCGTTGGGCATCGCCAGCGAAAAGCGTTCGGCGGCCACGCCCGACACACCCACCATGATCGAAGGCGGCGTGCCGGGCTACCTGTATGGCACCTGGGCGATGCTGCTGGCGCCGGCCGGCACGCCCAGGGAGATCGTCAGCCGCTTGTCGGCGGAGGTGGCCAAGGCCATGCGCTCGCCCGATATCCGCGAAAAGTTCGCGTCCCTGGGTGTGGAGCCGGTCGGCAACACACCCGAGGAAGCGGCCGAGTTTTTCAGGGCCGAAGTCGTCAAGTCGGGCAAGATCGTGCGCGATGCGAATGTGAAAGTGGACAACTAGAAAGGGCATTGAAATGGACAGAAACCAGGAACGTGCACAGTTGGTCGCCGCGGCAGTGGGCGACATTCGTGCGATCGAGCGGGACTATGGCGTCAACCGTCTCGGGTTGTCGAAAATGCGCCAGCGCCTGATGCAACTGGCGGCGCACGTCGACCTTTTCACGTTGGCGGATTTTCCGCCGCCCGAACCCGGGGCCAAGCGCACCTCCTGCCTGTACCGCCTGTCGGAAGATGCCGATCATCGCTTCGCCCTGTATGTCAACGCCGCCCAGGGCGCCTACGACACCCCCGCCCACAACCACACCACCTGGGCGGTGATCGTCGGCGTCAGCGGTGAGGAGGTCAATCGCTTCTACGACCGCACGGCGGACAATGGCGTGAAGGAGAAGGGCGAGAGCCATGTGGTGTGCCAGGGCACGGGCGTGTCGTTCATGCCGGACGACCTGCATTCGATCCACATCAAGGCACCGCTGATCAACTTTCACATGTACGGCCTGGGGCTGGAGCAACTGGAGCGGCGCGAATACTACAAGCCGGCCGAGAATGCCTGGGCGGTGTTTCCGCCGCATACCGATATTCGCGAAGCACGGGTTGCGACCGCATGATCAAGTCGATCAGCGCGGCCGCGGTGCGCGAGCACCTGCTGGCCGGCACCGAGATGGCCCTGCTCGACGTGCGCGAGCAGGGCGTGCATTACCAGGGACATCCGTTTTTCGCCTGCTCGCTGCCGCTCTCAAGGCTGGAACTGATGGCCGCCGACCTGCTGCCGAGCTTGTCGGTGCCGCTGGTGCTGCTCGATGGCGGCAGCGAGGGCTTGAGCAAACGCGCCGCCGCAAAGCTTGCAGCGCTTGGCTACAGCGATATCGCGATTCTCGAGGGCGGCTGCCAGGGCTGGCGCGGCGCCGGCTTCGAGCTGTTCTCCGGCGTCAACGTGCCGTCCAAGGCGTTCGGTGAATTCATCGAACACCATTACGACACACCGCGCGTGCCGCCACACGAAATCCGCCAGATGATCGAGTCGGGCAGGAAACTGGTGATCCTCGATTCGCGCCCCTACGACGAATTCCATCGCATGAATATTCCCGGCGGCATCGATGCCCCCGGCGCCGAGCTGGTGTACCGCGTGCACGACCTGGCGCCGGACCCGGATACGCTGGTGGTGGTCAACTGCGCCGGGCGCACGCGCAGCATCATCGGCTGCCAGTCGCTGCGCAATGCCGGCATCGCCAACCCGGTGGTCGCCCTCAAGGATGGCACCATGGGCTGGGAGCTGGCGGGTTACGAATGCGAGCGCGGCTCGACCCGCGAGGCACCGGCGCCGAGCGCCGCCGGTGCTGCTCGTGCACGCGCCGCCGCTGACCTGGTGGCGCGGCGCTTTGAAGTGAAGTTCGCCACTCGCGCGCAGGTGCTGGATTGGGCTGGCGACAGCGGCCGCACCTTGTATCTGCTGGATGTGCGTAGCCGTACCGAGTTCGAGGCCGGGCACATCGCGGCCTCGCGCCACGCGCCCGGCGGGCAGCTGGTACAGGCCACCGATGAATTCGTCGGCGTGCGTGGCGCGCGCATCGTGTTGATCGATCCGGTGCGGGTGCGCTCGGTGATGACCGCCTCATGGCTAAACCAGCTGGGGCTGGACGAGGTGTACGTGCTCGAACCCGAGGGGGCGGATGGTTTCGCGCACTGGCAGGTGGCGCGCGGGCCGCGCTCCGCCGCGGACGCGGCGATCGATACCTGGGACTCGCTCACGCCGACGCAATTGCAAGCCCATTTGCAGGTGGGCGATACGCTGGTTCTGGACCTGGCGAGTAGCCTCAAGTATCGCGCCGGCCATATCGAAGGCGCGGTATGGGCGGTGCGCGCGCGACTGGTTGAGGCACAAGCCAAGTGCGCGCCGGCGGCGACCGTGGTGCTGACTGCCGACAATGTGGCGTTGGCCCATCTGGCGGCGCCGGAGGCGGCACTGCTTTGGCCGCAAGCCGCGGTACGGGTGCTGGCCGGCGGTACCGCCGCTTGGGTCGCAGCCGGCTTGACAATGGCCAGCGGCATGACGCAAGTCACCACGACCTTGGACGACGTCTGGTACAAGCCCTACGATCATGAGCATGAGGGTGAATACGAGAAGCATGCGCGCGCCTATCTCGACTGGGAGGTGGCCTTGGTCGAGCAGATCCGGCGCGATCCGACGGTGCGCTTTCGCGCCTACGCGTGAGGCAAACCTGAATCAGGCCGTGCTTGTCTAGCGCGGCATGGCGATCAGCGTGCGGCCCATCGACTGGCCGGCGATCATGCCCTGGCAGAATTCGATCGCGTCTTCGAGCGCGATGTCCTGCGCCGCCGCGGTGAATACCGGCGTTGCCAGGTCGTCCCCCAAACGCGCCCAGGTCTTGAGGCGGCGCGCCATCGGCAGGTTGCCGTTGATGCCGTACAAGCGGATGCCGCGCAGGATGAAGGGCAGGATCGAGGTTGCGAAATCGTTGCCGGCGGCGTTGCCGTAGGTGGCGACCGCGCCGTTGTCGCGCGTGCTGCGCAGCGCCCATGAGAGTTGCTGGCCGCCGATGGAGTCGATCACGCCGGCCCAGCGTGCCGATTCCAGCGGGCGGCCGCTATCCTTGATGTCGGCCGCCACCAGCGTTTCGGCAGCACCCAGGGACTTGAGCCAGTCGCCGCGTTCGGCCTTGCGCGTTTGCGCCACCACCCGGTAGCCCTTGCGCGCCAGCATTTCCACCGCCAGCCCGCCGCAGCCGCCGCTGGCACCGGTGACCAGCACCTCGCCTGCATCCGGTGTCACGCCGGCTTCTTCAAGGGCGGCCAGGGCAGTGGCGGCGGTGACGCCGGCCACGCCCAGGGTGGCGGCGGTACGCGTGGAGAGGCCCGGCGGCAGCGCCACCACCCAGTCCGCCGGCACCCGCACCAACTCGGCGAAGCCGCCGTCATGCCGCATGCCCATGCCGAAGCCATGCACGATCACCGCGTCACCGGGCTTGAACGCCGGCGCGCTACTGGCTTCGACCAACCCTGCGGCCTCGATGCCGATATTGCAGGGGGCGCGGGTGACGATGCGCGCGCTGCCGGTCACCGCCAGCGCATCCTTGTAATTGATGCCGCTATAGGCTACCCGGATCAACACCTCGCCGGCATCGAGCTCGTCGATGCCTTGTTGCACCAGGTGCCCGGTCAGCTTGCCGCCTTGTTCGAGCGCGCGAATCGCCCTGAATGTGCTGCTCATGTCGATAGCCTCGTGATGATCGATCGTCTCCAACAGCATGACAGCATAGCCAGAGGCAAGTTTTTGTCTTGAATTGTGCGACGCTCAAAAAGGAAATCGCGGCGGCGCCGCTGATGGCAAGTCGCGGCCGGAGGCGCGATGATCGCGAACAAGCCGGCGGCGGCCCGCAACAGCAGCCCGGCGCTGCTCGCGGTTCAGTAGTTCGCCGCGGCGCCCTGGCCCATCACCTTCTTCAGGCTGGCCAGGTCGGCGATGCGAATGTGCTTTTGCTGCACGCTGATCAAGCCCTCATCCTGGAATTTCGAGAAGGCGCGGCTCACCGTTTCCAGTTTCAGGCCGAGGTAGCTGCCGATTTCCTCGCGCGTCATGCGCAGGATGAACTCGGAGGCCGAAAAGCCGCGCGCGGTGAAGCGTTGCGACAGGTTGAGCAGAAAGGCCGCCAGGCGTTCCTCGGCGCGCATGCTGCCCAACAGCAGCATGACGCCGTGGTCGCGCACGATTTCGCGGCTCATCACCTTGTGGAAGTGGTGCTGCAGGGGCGGGAAGTTGCGTGACAGTTCCTCCAGCCGGGCATAGGGAATCGCGCACACCTCGCTGTCTTCGAGGGCGACGGCGTCGCAATGATGCGTGTCCGAGCCGATGCCGTCGATGCCCAGCAGTTCACCGGCCATCTGGAAGCCGGAGACCTGGTCGCGCCCGTCGGCGGTGGCCACGCGCGACTTGAAAAAGCCGCTGCGGATCGCATACAGCGACTGGAACGGGTCACCGGTGCGAAACAGGCTTTCGCCGCGCTTGATGCGCCGGCGCGTGTAGACCAGTTCATCCAGGGTTTCGAGTTCGTCGCGCGTCATGCCGACCGGCAGGCACAATTCCCGCAGATTGCAGGTCGAGCAGGCGGTTTTCAGATGTACGAGGCTCAAGGGGGCGTTCATGGTCTTGCCGGGTGTTGCGAGTGTCCGCGTAAGGCAGCAGATTAGCGTTTTTTCGACAATCCTGCTTTAAGCGCCGCCGGCAGCGTGGCCGCGGTGCAGCGTTGATGTGGATCAATACCGGCGCCATGCGGCGCGGCATAGTGGGCCGATCCGCGAATCGCCATCGGAATGCCGCAATGCCGTACCTGCAAGACCGGGTCGAAATCGACCGCGCACTGATTGCCCGCTTCGACACGCCCGGCCCGCGCTACACCTCGTATCCCACCGCCGACCGCTTTGTCGAGGC
>JAYTDE010000686.1:0-13680 GCA_043736195.1 Burkholderiales bacterium
CGCGGGTGATGCGCTCTTCATCCACGCTCAGCGTGCTGCGTGACAACCCACGCAAGAAGCAGCAGGAGGTTCTGCACAAATTTTCATTGGATGGCTTCACCGCGAATTTTCTCAAGCTTGCGGAGTGGTGCAAATTCAACCCGGACAAGATGTTTCAGTCTTGATCCAATGCGCTTGGCTAAAGGTCGATGAAATCTGGCCGCATCATCTGACGAGGCTCGGGCTCGATCAACTCAGCGCATGCATCACCGCGCTCGGATTGCGTTCAATCACATTGAGCAGCACCAGCGATGCACCACTAGGTGAGCGGTCGCCACGTTCCCAGTGGCGCAGGGTGGCGACCGAAAAGCCGAAGCGGGCGGCAAACTGTTCCTGTGTCAGGTTCAGTCGCTCACGCAGGCTGGACACATCTACCGCGTGGGGTTTGTAAAGTTTGGCTCCCGCTGGCTTTTTGCCCTTGGTTTGAGCGTGCAAGATGGCCTCGCTCAGACCCTGCTTGATGCTGTCGAATGCACGTGCCATGAGAATTCCTTTCAAGATTTGGGTCGCTTTTGAACCAGCAAATTCACCAACCCGGCCAGTTCATTGCGTTCGGCTTGGCTGAGGTTGGCCCGCTCGTTCTTGGCAAAAAGGGTCAGCAGGTACAAGGGCATCGCGTCGCTGTGAACGTAGTAGATCACCCGTACTCCGCCTGACTTGCCTTGCGCGCCGCGACCCCAGCGCAATTTTCGTACGCCGCCAGTACCTTCCATCAAGTCGCCGGCCTTGGGATGCGCGGCCAGATGGTTCACGATATCCAGGCGCTCGCCGACACTCAAAAGCTTTTCAGCGCGGCGAATGTATTCCGGCAACTCGGCAATTGTGAGCATTGGGGTTATTATAATCCATTGGATTATATAGTCGCCGTGTCCGCCGATTCACGCACAGCCCTCACCTTGGTTGACCAAAGGCCGTGCATCGATTCGCGCCGGCTTCATTCAAAGCTTTGGCGGCGGCGGGATACGTTGGTTTGGGTGCCGTCCTGCATCGGTCGACGATCTCGCGCGGAAGACTGTCGCGGCTTGTTGCCTGGCCGACGCCCTTCACGCGAACATCACGCATGCGCTGCCTGGCGGGCTGCGCATGTGTGTTTCTTCATGACGGCGGTACTTTGGCGGCGCTAGAAGCCTGCGCCGACCCGCGTGATGCGCTCTGAATCCTTGCTGAGCGTGCTGCGTGACAATCTGCGAAATTTGCTGCAGCAGGTACTGCACCAATCTTCACTGCACGGCTTTACCGCGAACTACATAACCAGCTATGCGCGGCAACCGGTCGACTATGTGAGGCCCGCCTTCCCTACTGTCACGCCAGGGATTGCACCGCACCGCTTGCGGCAGGCGTCATGAACTGCGCACCCAGGTGCCCCACCTTCACATAGATCAGCGCACCTTCGGCGCCGGTGAAAGGCGCGTGACTGCTCATGTGCGGGCTGCGCAGCCAGCTGCCCTGCTCGTATTGGCCATGTTGATCCTGGAACACCCCTTCAAGCACCAGAATCTCTTCGCCACCGGGATGCGTGTGCGCGTGGAATCGGGTGTTGGGCGCCCAGCGCACCAGGGCCGTGCTCACACCCTCGTACTCATGCAGCGGCATGACAGTCAGGCCTGCAACCATCCCCTGGCGCCATGGTGCGGTGCGCGTGTTGATGCGTACCGGCTCCAGATCGAGCGCCGCGAATTGCCACAGCTTGACGAACAGCACGCAGCCCTGGCGTGAAAACGGCGCGTGCGCGCTGCCCGGCGGATTGCGTATGTAGGTGCCGGCAGGATAGTCGCCATATTGGTCGGAGAACACGCCTTCCAGCACCAGGAACTCCTCCCCGCCGTAATGCGCGTGGCTGTCGAAGCGCGAACCGGCGGCGTAGCGCACCAAGCTGGTGGCACGCGCGACTTCGCCGCCAACGCGGTCGAGCATGTAGCGCTCAACCCCCGGCATCGGTGAGTCTTGCCAGCTTGTATCGGTCGCCGGCGCGAGTGCTACGCGCAGGTCGAAATCGGCATTCACGAGGGTTTTGGTCATGTGAATCATCGCGTGGTTGGGTTGGGCTGCTTGCACCTGCATCCGGTCACCATGGCGCCGACTGCGAATGGTCAGCGCGATGGTCAGGCACGGAATGTAACCGGGGTGGCGCGGCCATTCGGCAATGCGGATCGGCGGGCCGATTGGTTTTCAGGACTGGACGTTCTTGATTAAAAGGCTGCTATGGATTCTCAGGCCTCGACCGCAAGAAGATCCACCGCCAGCAAGACTTCGCCATCGAAGTGTGCACGGGCTTCGGCGATCCATTGCGGCTCGGTGCCCGGCTGCGGCGCCGGCACCGGATGATTCAACACCAGCACCCGCACGCCACAGGCGGCAGCGGTCTTGGCAGCCTGCTCGATATCGGAGTGATAGTCGAGCACCTCATGAAAGCGCTTGACCGGCACCGCCTCGACCATCTTGCGGCGCAGTACGGTCTGCACGTAAACGTCGGCGCCCTGGCATAGCGCCGTCAGGCCAGCGCAGGGCACGGTGTCACCGGCGATCACCACTACCTTGCCGCCGGCCTCGATGCGGAAGCCCATGGTCGGATGCACCGGGCTGTGGTCGGTCGCCGCCGCGATGATTTTCACGCCATTCGAATCGAACACCACGCCCGGCGCGACCTCATGCACCTGCACCTGCGGCGCCTCTGTCAGGTCTTGATGATGCGCCATTCGATAGTGGATATCGGTGTCCAGCATTGCCAGCGTGGCGTCGGTGAATCGCTGGAAGCCGAGCGGACCGTAGGCCTGCAGGGGATTGACGCCCGGACTGGAAATCCAGCGCGTGGTGATGATGTCGTTGTAATCGGTGGTGTGATCGCTGTGCATGTGCGTGACGAACAATGCAGTCAGGTCGCGCGCGGACATGCCGACCGCCGCCCCGCGCATGAGCACGGCGCGGCCGCAATCGAACAACAAGTCCATCTTGCCGATGCGTATCAGGGTCGAGGGGCCTGCGCGATCCGGCACCACAAGGGGTGAGCCGCTTCCCAGGATGATTATCTGCATGGACTTTCTTTCTCAACACTGCTTGTGCAGGACAGAAGCCACTTATCCGCAACGGGCACTGACAATGTCAGTCTTGGAAAAATCGTTGCCCTTGAAGAGCAGCGCCTCGCCGCTGGCCTTGGCTAGCGCATAGGAAAAGCAATCGCCGAAGTTGAGGTTCGCCGGATGGCGACCGCGGCCGAAATCCGAGTACGCCTGCCGCGCGAGATGCGCTTGCTCTTCCGTGACCGGCTCGATCACAAACCCGGCGCGTCGCAAGAAGGCATCGAGTTGGCGGCTGCCCCGGTCTTTGGTCTGCGCTTCCACGACTACAGCGACTTCGACGAAGGTCGCCGCGGAGATTTTGCAGGCATCCGCTTCGCTGATCGCCTTGGCGAACACAGCCGCATCGGGCTCGGCAAACAGAATGGCCAGAATGGCGGAGCTATCGACGATCACTTCGGCAAACCAAGCTCGTCATAAAGCAATCCGGCATGGTCGACCGGTCTGGCAGTCAGGTTCTCGGCACAGCGCACACCGATCGCGAGCAGTTCCGAACTACTCGGCCGCTGAAGGCGCGCGATGCGCTCCAAACGCTCCCGGATGGCGAGGGTCACGGCCTTGGTCATGGATTCGCCCGTGGCGCGGGCGAGCGCGGCGGCGAGTGCGTGTGTTTCAGGATCTTTGATGTTCAAGGACATAAAATTGTAGGTAGAATAATGTCTACCGTTATACCATAACAGTTCTAATGCGTTGTTTCAAGGCCCTTTTACGGACTCCAGTTGCTTGCTGCCGGCGGCACAAAAGGAAAGAAAACGCTGCACCCCCGGGCTCAGGCGCCGGTCGCGGTGCGTGACGATCGAGAGATCGCGGGTCGGCGCCTTGATTGCGCACTTGAGCTCTACCAATGAACCGGCCGCCAGGGCATCGGCCACCGTATGGCGCGACAGGCAGCTGATGCCGGCGCTGGCCATCACCGCCAGGCGCACCGCTTCGGACGAGCCCAATTCCATCGCCGGCCGCGGCCAGCCGATTTCCTTGAGCAAGAGCTGATCCACCGTCTCACGCGTGCCGGAGCCGGGCTCGCGGACGATCCAGTCGGCGGCGGCCAGCGCCGCTATGCTGACACGTCGCCCCGCCAGCGGATGGCGCGGGCTGGCGCAAACCACCATACGGTCGCGCATCCAGGTTTGCAGGCGCAGGTCTTCGTGCTGCACGCTGCCCTCCACAAATCCGGCATCGACATCAAAATGCAACACCGCCTCAGCCACGTCGCGCGTGTTGCCGATGCGCAGTTGCACATAGGCCGCCGAGTGTTCGGCACGCCAGCGCGCGATGATCGGTGGCAGCAGGTGGTTGCCGATGGTCAGGCTGGCCGCCAGGCGCAGGGGCGCCGCCAGTTCGTCGGCGAAGGCACTCTCGATTTCGGTGGCGTGGTCCAGCAGTGCGATCGCGCGCGGCAACAGGCGCGCGCCGTTGGCGTTTAACACCAGGCGCTTGCCGGCGCGGTCGAACAGCGGTTGACCGAGGCGGACCTCAAGCTCGGCCAAGGCCATGCTGGCAGCTGACTGCGAACGTGCCAGGCGCTCGGCGGCGGCGCGCACGCCGCCATCGCGCGCGATCGCCACGAACACCTCGAGTTGCTGCAGTGAAGGTCTCAATCCGGCCTGCTAGTTGATCTATTTTACTGATTGTGTCGATCAAATTTATGCGCTTTTCTAAAGTATTGTATCTGTCTATGCTCAGAACTTCCGGGCATTAGCCCGCATGTCCCACATTCACCGCGAGCACCCAGGCCTTGAACCACGCTGATCCGGTAGGCTTAACCCAGGCGCTTGACGCCGACAACACCGTCAAGACCACCACTTGCTACATGTGCGCCTGCCGCTGCGGCATCAAGGTGCATGTGCGCGAGGGCGAGGTGCGCTATATCGAGGGCAACCCCGAGCATCCGCTCAACAAGGGCGTGATCTGCGCCAAGGGTGCCGCAGGCATCATGAAGCAGGTGTCGCCGGCGCGGCTGACCAAGCCGCTGCTGCGCAAGGCCGGCAGCGATCGTGGCGCCGGCGAATTCGAGGCGATCTCGTGGGAGCGGGCGTTCGACATCCTCTCCGAGCGGCTGGCCAAGATCCGTGCGACTGACCCGAAGAAATTCGCACTTTTCACCGGGCGTGACCAGATGCAGGCGCTGACCGGGCTTTTTGCGCGCCAGTTCGGCACGCCCAACTATGCGGCGCATGGCGGCTTCTGCTCGGT
Organism: Burkholderiales bacterium; assembly: GCA_043736195.1. Classification (GTDB taxonomy): domain Bacteria; phylum Pseudomonadota; class Gammaproteobacteria; order Burkholderiales; family JAEUOS01; genus JAEUOS01. Next base: position 5,307 of record JAYTDE010000686.1, read on the forward strand.
CAACATGGCTGCCGGCATGATCTACACCATCGGTGGCAGCTTCTGGGAATTCGGCGGCCCGGATCTCGACCGCGCCAAGCTGTTCGTGATGATCGGCACCGCCGAGGATCACCACTCGAATCCGCTGAAGATCGCGATCTCGAAATTCAAGCGCGATGGTGGCCGCTTCATCTCGATCAACCCGGTGCGCACTGGTTACTCGGCGATCGCCGACGAATGGATTCCGATCAAGCCGGGCACCGATGGCGCGCTGATGATGGCGCTGCTGCATGAGGTGATCGGCAGCAACCTGATCGACCATGCCTTCCTCAAGCGCTACACCAACGCGCCGCAACTGGTGGTCGAGGACGATGGTGATCGTCAGGGCCTGTTCGCCTTCGACCCGGCGGCCGGCCCGCCGGGCGACGGCCGCAACCCGCACAACAAGCTGGTGTGGGATACGGTCAGCGGGGGCGTGATGGCGGCTTATCCGCAGGGCATTGCCGATGGCGCCGACCCGGCGCTGGAAGGGCGCTACACGCTGGCCGACGGCACCCGGGTGGTGCCCGCATTCCAGTTGCTGCGCGAGCGCGTCGCGCCCTGTACGCCGCAGTGGGCGGAGAAGATCACCGGCATTCCGGCGGCGCGCATCGCGAAGCTCGCGCGCGAGTTGGGCGAAACCGCATTGAAGCGGGCTTTCGAATTGCCGATCCCGTGGATCGACGCCTGGGGCAAGGAGCACCCGACCACCGTCGGCCGGCCGCTCGCCTTCCACGCCATGCGCGGCCTGGCGGCCCACTCAAACGGCTTCCAGACCGTGCGTGCGCTGGCGGTTCTGATGAGTGTGCTGGGCACCATCGATGTACCGGGCGGCTTTCGCCACAAGGCGCCGTATCCGCGCCATATCGTGCCCAACTATCGCGCCTTCAACGATCCCGGCATGATCAAGCCGAATACGCCCCTGAATGCCGCGCCGCTGGGTTTCCCGGCCGGTCCGGACGAACTGGCGATCAACCCTGACGGCTCGCCGATCCGCATCGACCACGCTTTTTCGTGGGAACACCCGCTCTCGGCCCACGGCATGATGCACAACGTCATCACCAATGCCACCAAGGGTGACCCCTACCGGCTCGATACGCTGATGATCTTCATGGCCAACATGGCATGGAACTCGACCATGAACACCATGGCCGTGCGCGAGATGTTGAACCGCAAGGATGAAGCCGGCGAATACCTGATTCCCTTCCTGGTGGTGTGCGACGCTTTTCAAAGCGAGACCGTGGCCTTCGCCGACCTGGTGCTGCCGGACACCACCTACCTGGAGCGGCATGACGTGATGAGCATGCTCGACCGGCCGATTTCCGAATTCGATGGCCCGGTCGACTCGGTGCGCATTCCGGTGGTGCCACCCAAGGGCGAGTGCAAGCCGTTCCAGGAGGTGTTGATCGAACTGGCCGGGCGGCTCAAGTTTCCGGCCTTCACCACGCCCGAGGGTGGGCGCAAGTTCCGCGACTATCCCGACTTCGTCGTCAACTTCGAGGCGCAGCCGGGCATCGGCTTTCTGATGGGCTGGCGCGGCCGCGACGGCACCGAGCATCTGCGCGGCGCACCCAATCCGAAACAGTGGGAGATGTACGAAAAGAACAACTGCGTGTTCCAGCACCACCTGCCTGAGAACATGCATTACATGCGCAACTGGAATCGAGCCTACCTGGATTTCGCCAAGGAAAAAGGCTGGCGCCAGCGCAACGATCCGATTCAACTGGCGCTCTATTCCGACACTCTGCAAAGCTTTCGCCTGGCGGCGCAGGGCAAGACTAAAGGTCGCGTGCCGCCAGCGGAATTACGCGAGCGCATCGCCACCTATTTCGACCCGCTGCCCTTCTGGTACGCACCGCTCGAAGAGGCGGCCAGCGATACCGCCGCCTATCCCCTGAATGCCATCACCCAGCGGCCGATGGCGATGTACCACTCCTGGGATTCGCAGAATGCCTGGCTGCGGCAGATCCACAGCCACAACACCCTGCAGGTCAATCCACTGACCGCGGCCGCGGCAGGTATCGCCGATGGCGCCTGGTGCTGGGTCGAAAGCCAGTGGGGCCGGGTGCGCGCCATCGCGCGCCACAGTGAGGCGGTGGAGCCCGGCACCGTATGGACCTGGAACGCGATCGGCAAGGCCAGCGGTGCCTGGCAGCTGGAGCCGGGTTCGGATGAGGCGCGCAAGGGTTTCCTGCTCAACCACTTGATCAGTGAAGAGCTGCCGCTGGCCGGCCAGCCGGGCAGAAGCATCAGTAACTCCGACCCGATCACAGGCCAGGCCGGTTGGTACGACGTGCGGGTGCGCATTCGCGCTGCCGCCGCTGACGAAGCCGAAGAATCCTATCCGCAGGTCGCGGCGGTGCCGTCAGTGCCCGGCGTGCTCGGACGCGGCTCAAAGGTGCTCGCCTACTTCGCAGGAAAACGCAAATGAAGCCACAAGCCGAAACGCTGGCCAAGCAACTGGCCCTGGTGATCGACCTCAACGTCTGCGTTGGCTGCCATGCCTGCGTGACCTCCTGCAAGCAATGGAATACCTCGGGCTCGGCCGGGCCGCTGGTGGACCTCAACGCCTATGGCGCCGAACCTTCAGGCACCTTCTTCAACCGCGTGCAAACTTGGGAGGCTGGCGAGTTTCCGGCCAGTGAAACGATCCACTTTCCCAAGAGCTGCCTGCATTGCGAAGACCCGCCCTGCGTGCCGGTGTGCCCGACCGGCGCTTCCTACAAGCGCCGCGAAGACGGCATCGTGCTGGTCGATTACGACAAGTGCATCGGCTGCAAATACTGCGCCTGGGCCTGCCCCTACGGCGCCCGCGAGATCGACGAAGCGCGTCAGGTGATGACCAAGTGCACCCTGTGCGTGGACCGCATCTACGACGAAAAGCTGGCCCCTGAAGAACGCAAGCCGGCCTGCGTGATGGCCTGCCCGACCAATGCACGCCTGTTCGGCGACGTGAAAGACCCCGATTCGGAAGTCTCGAAAGCCATCCGCGAACGCGGCGGCTATTCGCTCATGCCCGAGTGGGAAACCCAGCCCGCCAACCAGTACCTGCCGCGGCTGGTACGCGAAGCCCAGGAGTTCTAGGCGATGCATCCTGCTTGGTCGGTGATCTTCTTTACAGTGTTGGCGGGCATGGGCCAGGGCTTGTTTCTGATGCTGGTGCGCGCCGACGCCCATGGCGCCGAGCCGATGTCGCTCGCCATCGGCGGCGCTGTCAGCGTGGTGCTGATGTGCATCGGCCTGGCATGTTCGTTCCTGCACCTGGGGCATCCGCTGCGCGCCTGGCGGGCGGTGGCCATGTGGCGCACCTCGTGGCTGTCACGTGAAGTGATCGTGCTGCCCGCCACTATCGCGGTGGTGGCCCTGTGGTCGCTCGAACACTTCTTGGGCAAGCCGCACACGGGTGTGCTCGCGGTGGTCGGCGTGCTGCTCTGCTTCGCTCTGTGGGCCTGCACCGGCATGATCTACGCCTGCCTGCGCTTCCTGCGTGAATGGGCGCACTGGCTCACCTTGCTCAACTTCACGCTCCTGGGCTGGATGTCCGGTGCAACGATATTCGCGGCCTATTGGTTCGGCCTTTACGGCGGCCAGGAATCGCGCTTCGCGATCGTCGCGGCGCTCGCGCTCACGCTCGCAGCGGCGGTCACCCGCGTCGCCAGCCTGGTGCGCAACAAAGGTCTCAAGCCGCTTTCCACCGCACAAAGCGCGATCGGCGTGAAAGCCGCGAAACTCAAGCAAATGTCGCAAGGCGCCACCGGCGGCAGCTTCAACACTCGCGAATTCTTCCACGGCAAGAGCGCACTGGTGGTGCGCAACGTCAAATGGATCGCGCTGGGGCTGGCGTTTGTGCTGCCGGGGGTGTTGCTGCTTGTCGCGACGAAGGTGCCGGCATTCTGGTTGCTGGCGCTGGCGGCGATTTCACAACTGCTTGGATTGCTGGCCGAGCGCTGGCTGTTTTTCGCGCAGGCGAACCATCCGCAGAATATTTACTATCAGGCGGTGGCTTGAGGTGCCTATCGGTCCGGTAGGTTAGGCAATCAGCCGCATGGCCTCGCGGCGAATATCATTCCGTACGGGTTGCCTGCTTTGACGAACCTGGGTATCTGCTAGGAAAACAGCTCCGACTTGGCTTCTATGATCTGACGTTTTAGTGAAATAGAAGCTTCCGCAAGATCACTTAGTTCCGGGGATTCCTGAGGCATTATTTGAGTATGTTCGTCTTCGAAGTGGTTGCCCGTCGCCGCAATCTTAAAGCGAATCAACGTCGTAAGAAGGGCCGAGACGCTTCCCGGTGAAACCTTTAGTCCATTGAGATTGGATCTGGACAGTGCCAAGTTCTCCGCGCATTTCAGCCAACGTCCTTGTTCAGCCGCAAGGTTGACAACTCCATCGACAGGTCGATCCAGCGCTGCGTCAGCAGCTTCATGCGTTCGTAGTTTTTGAGCTGACGGCGCACCTCCGGCAGGTCCTCCTTCTTGAATCTAAGCCGTGTTGCACCTTCGCCGGCCGCCGAATGTCCCGGATAGTGAACATCGGCAGCAGCCTTGATGCTGGCTGGAATGCGACCGCGAGCCAGGCTAGTATGCAAAAAACCCATGCGCGCGGAGTCTTGCAGCGTTTCGCGCAGGTATGTCACCACCGGCCCCACCAACTCGGTGCGTGGCTTCGCGCCTAGTCCGGTCTGCGCCTCAAGACGAAAACTGCGTTAAACGGTTTTCACGGGCACTCCATTCTTCACCGCGAAATTGAACTCCGCGAATCCAATCAATGAGCATTCATTTTACCGGCCTGCAGGTTGACGTTGAACGTACCACCCTATTTCTGGGCAATGTCGTCCGCGCCTGACTTCGCGTAACGCCAGGGTCGTTGGCGTTATCTTGGGGTGAACTTCGCGTTCACGGGAAAACGTCGATTAATGCTGCAATGACGCGCCACCACAGATCGCGACGTCCTGCCCGGTGATCGCCGCCGCATCCGGCGCAAGCAGATACGCCACCAGCGCCGCCACTTCGCGCGCTTCGATGTAGCGCCCGAGCGGCGGCAGGCGCGGACTTGTGCCGGCGCGTGCCGGGTCCTTGAGCATCGGCGTGGCGGTGGCTGCCGGTGATACCACGTTAACGGTGACGCCGGTGCTCACAACTTCAGCGGCCCAGCTTTTCGCCAATGCCACCAACGCGGCCTTGCAGGCCGCGTACTGGCTGCGCCCGGCCATGCCGGTGGATACCCGGCTGCCGATCAGCACCACACGCCCCTGGCCTGCCGCCCGCATCACCGGAATCACGCGATTGGCCAGGCGGGTGGCTGCCGCCACATGCAGTTGCCACATCAGTTCGCCATCCGCGTCGTGCAATGCACCCAACGGCGCCAGGCGTGCCACGCCGGCGGCGTGCACCAGCGCCGCAGGCGCACCTGCGGCCAGCACCTGGTCCATGGCCACCTCAGTCGCGGCGGCATCTGTCAGGTCCACCGCGTGCGCCGCAAAGGCGTCATGGATGATAGTCGCGGGCGCAATGTCCAGGCCATGCACGCGCCAGCCGTCTGCCAGTAAACGCTCGGCAATCGCGCGGCCGATGCCGGACGAACTTCCGCTGATGATCGCCGACTTGTGCGTCACGCTGGCGCGATCCCGATATTCAAAAGGCTTGTGCGGCGCCGCTACTCGACGCGAATCTTCGCATCGACGATCAGCTTGGCCATCTCGGTGATGTAGTCCTGCTGAAACTTTGCAAATTCAGCCAGGCTGCCGCCGCCCAGCAAAATGCCTTGCGACAACAGGCGCTCGCGCAGGTCGCCGGCCACGGCCTTGTTGGTTTCCGCATTGAGGCGCCGGGTGATCTCGGCCGGCAGTTTCGCCGGGCCCCACAGTCCGTACCAGCTGGTGAATTCATACCCGGGCAGGGTCTCGGCCACCGTCGGCACCTCCGGCAGGGTCGGCAGGCGGGTGGCGGAGGTCACCGCCAGGATGCGCAGATTGCCGGCCTTGTGGTGCTGCACCGCGCCCAGCACCGGGTCGACAAAGCCGGCGATCTGGCCACCGATCAGGTCCTGATACGCCGGGGTGGACCCCTTGTAAGGCACGATGGTGTAGTCGCCGCCACCGCCACGCTTGAGCAATTCAGTCGCCAGATGTCCGGCGGAAGAAACCGAACCGATCGCGAAGGTCAGTTTGCCGGGGTTGGCCCTGGCATAGGCGAACATGCTTTTCAAATCGGTGATCTGCAGGTTCTTGTTGATCGACACCGACAGCGGCGCCTTGGCCACCAGCGCGATCGGCGTGAAATCAGTGCTGATATTGTAGGGCGGAGTGGCCATCACCAGCGGCCCGGTGACGAAAGTGGATGCGTTGAACAAGAGGGTGTAGCCGTCGTTGGGCGATTGGGTAACCGCGGTGGCGCCGATCGAGCCATTGCCGCCGGGCCGGCTGTCGACCACGAATGGCTGGCCCAGTTGTTCCGAGAGCTTTTGCGCCAGCATGCGGCCGACGATATCGAGCGTGCCGCCCGGCGGAAATGGGATGATCACCTTGACCGGCCGGTTGGGATAAGGCTGGGCTGCGGCAGTGGCGGCAACGATGGTCAGGCATGCTGCGAGGAGAGTTCTGAGTTTCATGGTTGTTGTCTCTATGTTGGTGGGCTGTCCCTCACCTTGACCCTCTCCCCGCAAGCGGGGCGAGGGGACATTGTTGGCGCGGATTGGTGGTTATGTGATGCCGTGGACTGCGAGTGTCGCGCGCATGCGCGTGCATGCCAGGTCGGGGTCGCACAGCAAACCGGCGCGGTCGGCCAGACGGAACAGTTCCGCCAGATGCAGGATAGATCGCGCGCTCTGCTGGCCACCCACCATCGTGAAGTGGTTCTGGTGGCCATTCAGGTAGGCCATGAACACCACGCCGGTCTTGTAGAAGCGGGTCGGCGCCTTGAAAATGTGGCGTGACAGCGGCACCGTCGGTGCGAGAATGGCGTTGAAGGTTTGGCGGTCGCCGCGCGCCAGGGCGCTGAGCGCGGCCGATGCAGCGGGCGCGATGGCGTCGAAGATGCCCAGGAGCGCATGGCTGTAGCCTTCGGTGTCGCCTTCGATCAACTCGGCATAGTTGAAGTCGTCACCGGTGTACATCTTCACACCGGGCGCCAGGCGGCGGCGCATGGCGATCTCCTTGTCCTTGTCGAGCAGCGATACTTTTACGCCGTCCACTTTGGCCGCGTTGCGATCGATCGCGGCCACCGCCGCGTCCATCGCCTGCATGTGGTCGGCATCGCCCCAGTAGCCCGCCAGTGCCGGGTCGAACATCTCGCCCAGCCAGTGGATGATCACCGGCTCTTTCACCTGCGCGAGTATGCGGTCGTAAACACGGTGATAGTCGTCGGGCGAGCGAGCCACCCTGGCCAGCGCACGGCTAGCCATCAGGATGATGCGGCCGCCCTGCTTTTCGATCGCCTCGATCTGCTCTTCGTAAGCGCGGATGACGTCGTCGATCGACCGCGCGTCTTCCGGCGCCAAATGGTCGGTACCGGCGCCGCTGGCGAGAAACGCGCCCTTGATTCCCTTCGAGGCATCAATCGAGCGGCGAATCAGTTCCAGGGATGTCGGCCAGTCCATGCCCATGCCGCGCTGCGCGGTGTCCATCGCTTCGGCTACCCCCATGCCCAGCTTCCAAAGGCTCAGGCGAAAAGCGATGGTGGCGTCCCAGTCGATGCGGCAATCGATCCAAGGGTCTTGTTCGGCGCGGGCGTCGGCCACCACGTGGGCGGCGGAATAGGCGATGCGGGTAAAGGCGCCGCTTTGGGCTGCCGGAAAGTTTTTTGGTACCGAAAGCCGGAACTCTTCCAGGCTGGCGCTGGCAGTGGGCAGCCTGATGCTGGCGGCAATGCGTTCGGGGGCGTTCATGTCGCTCTCCTTTTAGGCGGCTTCGATGAATTCGACCGTGACGCCATCGCCGTCGCGCAGGTACACCACGCGCAAGCCCTTGTTCGGCCCGGCGTTGATGGCCACCGGTGGGGCGATCGGCTTGAAGCCATGCGGCGCGGACGCCGCGACTGCGGCAGCGACATCGTCGACATTGAATGCGATATGCGCGAAGCCTACATCACAGGGGCGCGACTCGACACGCCCGCGCTGGGCCGGCGCCTTGTATTCGATCAACTCCAGGCTATGGCCGGGGCCGCGCACATAGGCGATGTCGATGTCGGCGCCGACGACACCGGTGATCGCTTCGATCAGCGCCGGGTCGCGCCCGGCCTCGGAGGTGACCTCGAAACCCAGCGCATCGCGGTAAAAGGCGATCGAGCGGTCGAGACTGGATACCGTGAAACTGGTGTGGTTGGTGGAAGTGACCTTGAAGGCTTGCGGCATGCTGTGT
>JAYTDE010000687.1:0-2125 GCA_043736195.1 Burkholderiales bacterium
ACCACCGCGTCGATGTCGTCGCGCGCCAGCACTGCGCGCCAGTCGGTGACGACAGCCTCAATGCCGTGGCGCGCCGCCAGTGCCGCCGCCTTGTCGCGCGAGCGCCCGGCGATCACGCGCACCAGGGCACCGCCGGCCGCGCGCAGGCCATCGAGGTGATAGCCGGCGATGAAGCCGGCACCAATCATGCCGATGCGTACCTGCCGCCCCTGCGCCGCCATCTCAGGCCTTCCAGCGCCCTTCGACTTTCACCAGCGACTGGTCGTGCCGCGCCAGCGGTGCGGTATAGGTGTAGTCGAGCACATTCATGCGCTTCTTGATGCGGCCGCTCGCCTCGAGAAAGGCGGCGGTGCGCTCCATGTCGGCCACATAGGCATCATCGAAGCCGGGATTGAATACATAGTTGCCCCAGATCGCACGCACCAGGGCGATGTCCTGCTTCTGGAACTCGGCGAACATGCGCTGCACCTCGTCGGTGTTGGCCGGGTTGGCGACATAGCGTTGCGCGCGCAGCAGCGCGCCCAGGGCGGCGCCAAGCGCATTGGGCGAGCGCCTGGCGAATTCCTGGCTTACCACCAGCACGCTGCGCCCGTCGGACACCTTGACGCGCTGGTTGCTGTTGCCGCTGAAATAGCTGGTCAGGCCGCTATGCACCACCCGCGCATTGCCGGTGGCCAGCGCCCGATTGGGCCAAGGCTCCCAGCACAACAGCGCCTGTACGTTGTTCGACACCAGACTGGCAAGCTGTTCGGGCGGCGGCAGGTTGACCACCTGCAGGCGCTTTTCGTCGAGCCCGTAGTGCTTGGCCAAGGTCGACAGGAAGGCGCTCGAGGTCGAGCCCTGGAACAGGCCGATCTTGATCTTGTACAAGTCCTCGGGTGTGTTCACATTGGCATCGTTGCGCACGGTGAGTTTCTCGACGTCCCAGTTGACACTCGCCGTGCCCACCACCACCACCGGCACGCCGTTGTGCGCCATCGAGATCGGCGGCAGGTTGCCCGGCGTCCAGAGCTGGATTTCGCCGGCCACCAGCGCTTCGCCGGCCAGGTTGCCCGACTGGAAGGTGCGGGTCTTGACATCGCTGAAACCGGCTTCGCGAAACCAGCCCTTCTGCATCGCCACGATATGCGGCGCGAACGGCGGGTCGATGCCGAAGCCCAGCGACAGCGATGCGCTCTCGGGCTTGCCGGCCTGAGCGAAAGCGGTGGGGGATAGGCCTGCGCCAGCGGCGATCGCCGCGCTGCCTGCGATGAAGTGCCTGCGTGTGGTCATGCTTGGGTCTCCTTGATTGAATTGCCGTCAGTCGATGCTTGCCCTGCCCTGCCCTGCGCCCGGCCAGCGGGCGAGCAAACCCGCCAGCAGCCAGTCGGTCAAAAGATTTGCCGCGCCGATCAAAAGAATGCCCAGGATGATGACCTCGACCTCGCCCAACTGGCGTGCGTTCATGATCATGTAGCCCAGTCCCGATTCGGCGGCGATCAGTTCGGCGGCCACCAGCACGCCGAACGCCAGCCCCCAGCCGATGCGCAGGCCCGTCGCGATGTCGGGCAGGGTCGCCGGAATCGCCACCCGCAGCAGCAGCGCCGGACCGCTTAGACCCATGGTCTGCCCGGCGCGCAAGAGCGTGGCATCGATGTTCGCCATGCCTTTCCAGGTGTTGGTGAGCACCGGAAAAAAAGCACCCAGGAAAATCACGAATACCTTCGATGGTTCGCCCAGGCCGAACCAGACAATCGCCATCGGGATCCAGGCCAGCGGCGGAATCGGCCGCAGCAATTCCACCAGCGGCCGCACCAGGTTGCCGAATACCCGATACCAGCCGCCGGCGATGGCGATAGCCACACCCAGCAAGGCGCCTAAGGAAAAGCCGAATGCGATGCGTTGCAGGCTGATCCAGGCATGGCCGCCCAGGTCGGCCAGCGGAACTTTTTTCAGCCCGACCTGCAGCGCATGGAGCGGCGGTGGAAACACAGACTGGCTGACCATGCCGCTACGCGCGATGAGTTCCCATGCCGCGATCGCACAAGCAATGCCAGCCAAACCCAGCAGCAGGTCGGCGACGCGCGGATTCACCGGCGCACCTCCGCCAGGCCGCGATGCCAGGGCAGGAGGCGCCGTTCGAGCG
>JAYTDE010000688.1:0-4067 GCA_043736195.1 Burkholderiales bacterium
TTCAGGTGGCTGGCTGTCCTCCAGTCCGGTGATCCCTGCGCTCGGCTTCGCGCTAAGTACACGCCTGCAGATGACCTGGCTCGATGCCGGCCTGCCCAACTCCCTCATGCCCGGGGTGGCGCCATGTACCACCCTGTCGCCTTCACTCGCGCTGCGCGACGGCGAACCCTACATGGCATTCGGTACGCCGGGTGGCGATCAGCAGGACCAATGGTCGGCGGCGTTCTTCCTGCGCCATGCGGTGCATGGCATGAACCTGCAGGAGGCCATCGATGCGCCGGCCTGGCATGTCGATCATTCTGCGAGCTCATTCTGGCCGCGCCAGACCAATCTCAATCGCCTCACCCTGGAATCGCGTTTTGCCGGCCAGACCATCGAGGAGCTGCGCGCCATGGGTCACAATGTGGTGGTCGGCGAGGCCTGGTCCGAAAGCCGCATGTCGGCCGCCAGCCGCGAGCGCGACAGTCGCGGGCGCATGCTTCTGCGTGCCGCGGCCAACCCGCGCGGGATGCAGGGCTACGCAGTGGGTCGATAGATGTTCTCGCATTGCCAGATGGGCTTGCATCGCCGCGCAGCTTGGTGGCAGTCGACAATCTGACGATTTTTTCTCCCACCAAGGATATCCATTCCATGATGCATCGATTGTTGCGCTGTTCTTTGTTGCTTGCCCTTCTTGTGAATGCGCAAGCCGCGCCGGCAGCTTATCCCGAACGCGCCATCACACTGATCGTACCCTGGGCAGCGGGCGGCTCGACCGATATCCTGGCACGTGCCCTGGCCGAGCAACTGACCCGCTCCCTGGGCCAGCCGGTGCTGGTCGACAACAAGGCCGGGGCCTCGGGCAACATCGGCTCCAACCTGGTAGCCAAGGCCCGCCCCGATGGCTATACGCTGCTGATCGGTTCGATGAGCACCCATGCGATGAACCCGGCCTTGATGCCCAATATGCCTTTCAAGGGGGTTGACGACTTCACGCCGATCGCGCTGATGGCCAATGTGATCAACACCATGGTGGTGCACCCGTCGGTGCCGGTGAAGAATCTGCGCGAGTTCGTGGCGTATGCCAAGGCCAACCCGGGCAAACTCGCTTACGCCTCGGCAGGCGCCGGCTCCACCAATCACTTGAGCGCGGTGCTGCTGGAACGGCTGGCGGGCATTCAGATGCTGCACGTGCCGTACAAGGGCGGGGCGCCGGCGGTGCTCGATACTGTAGCCAACCAGACCCAGGTGCTGTTTTCGGCCGGCACTCAGACGCTGCCGCATGTGAAGAGCGGCAAGCTGCGACTGCTGGGCGTGACCGAGAGCACGCGCTCGGCCTTGCTGGCGGACGCACCAACGGTGGCCGAAACCGTGCCGGGATATGAACTGGTGGTCTGGTACGGCGCGTTTGGTCCGGCCGCCATGCCCTCCGAACTGGTGACGCGCATGAACAGTGAAATCAACAAGGCGATGGCACTGCCCGAAGTACGCGCCCGCATGGATGCGATGGGTGTGGAGGTGATCAACGTTTCGGCGTCGCAGTTCGCAAGCGTGCTCAAGCGCGACGCCGAGCGTTACACGCGGCTCATCCGTGAGCTCGATATCAAGGGGGAATAGAGTGGTGCCCGCGTTGCTGACAGCGTCGCTTTGTTAAAATGGGGAATCTTCTTCAAGCATCTCACCAATGAAAATCCTGGTCAGCAATGACGACGGTTATCTGGCGCCCGGTCTTGCTGCCCTGGTCGATGCTCTAAAGGGTATGGGCGAGCTGACGGTGGTGGCGCCAGAGCAGAATCACAGCGGCGCCTCCAACTCGCTGACCTTGTCGCGGCCGCTTTCGATCAGGAAGGGCACCAACGGGTTCTGGTTCGTCAACGGCACACCGACCGATTGCGTCCATCTTGCAGTGACCGGGTTTCTTGATTTTCGCCCCGACTTGGTGGTCTCCGGCATCAACGACGGCGCCAACATGGGTGAGGATACGATTTACTCCGGCACGGTCGCCGCGGCGATGGAAGGCTTTCTGCTGGGGATTCCGTCGATTGCGTTTTCGCTGGCGCAAAAGGGCTATTCACATCTGGATGCCGCCGCGCACTTCGCACGCGAAGTGGTGGCGCGTGCCGCCAGGCGGCCCCTGGGCGGTGCGCCATTGCTCAACGTGAATTTCCCTTCATTGCCCATAAGCGAGGTCAAGGGCATCGTAGCGACCCGCCTAGGGCGGCGGCATGAGGCGGAACCGGCGATCAAGGCGATCAATCCGCACGGCGAAGCGGTGTACTGGGTGGGGCCGGCCGGTGCCGCGGCCGACGACGGGCCGGGCACCGATTTTCATGCCGTGGCCTGTGGCCACGTTTCGGTCACGCCGCTCAAGGTCGATCTGACGCACTACGAACAGGTGGAACATGTCCGCACGTGGCTTGGCGCCTAAGCCGACCGCACTGAAAGCGATGGCGGCGGCGCCGGTGCCTGCGGCGCGCGGTGCCCGGGTACTGCACGAGGGTGACTGGGCCGCCGCGACCGCGCCGCGCCTGGCCTTGCTGCGTCGCCTGCGCGAACAGGGCATCCGCTCCGAAGCTGTGCTGGGAGCGCTCTCGCGCATTCCGCGCGAGCGCTTCATCGACGAGGCTTTGTGGAGCCGCGCTTACGAAGATACGGCCCTGCCGATAGGTTTCGAGCAGACCATTTCGCAACCTTTTGTGGTCGCGCGCATGATCGAGGCAATATTGCCGCCTGGCGGGCGGCTGGCGCGCGTGCTCGAAGTCGGTACCGGTTGCGGCTATCAGGCGGCCGTGTTGTCGCAAGTATGTGAAGAGGTGTATTCGATCGAGCGCATCAAGAACCTGGTTGAGAAGGCCCGTGCCAATCTGCGCTCCTTGCGTCTGCCCAACGTGCGCCTGGCCTTTGGCGACGGTTACGCCGGCTTGCAACAGGCCGCACCGTTCGACGCCATCATCGTGGCCGCGGCTGCGCCGGCGGTGCCGGAAGCCTTGTTGCAGCAGTTGAAGCGTGGCGGCAAGCTGATCGCGCCTGTCGGGCGCGAAGCGCAACAACTGTTGTTGGTCGAGCGCCGGGTGGCCGGATTCATCGAAACCCGCCTCGACATGGTGCGCTTTGTGCCGATGCTGTCAGGCACGGAGAAATAGAACGGTGGACACCCCATGAAGTTGATCGCGCGTCTTGCTTTGTGTTTGATGGTAGTGCTGGCCCTGGCCGCATGTTCGTCGCGCCAGAGCGCGCCGGTGATCGAGCGTGCGCCAGGCGCGGGCAGCCCCGCGCCCAAGCCTGCGGCACCCGCGGCGACGCCGCCAGTGGCCGCTGCCGGCACTTACATTGTCAAGCGTGGCGATACGCTGTATGGCATTGCGCTCGACCACGGCCATGACTACCGCGATATCGCGACCTGGAACAACCTGGCCAACCCCAACCAGATCCAGATAGGGCAGGTGCTGCGGGTGATACCGCCGGCCGCAGCGGTGGCTGAATCGGGCGTTGTTGTGCGACCGATCACCCAACCAGGGGCGCAGCCGCCCGCATCCGCCCAGGGGCCGCGTACCGAGCCCTCGGGTGCCAAAAAACCCTATTCGGATGAAACCCTGGCGCAAATGCAGCGCGATTCCGGGCGCAGCGGGCCGCCGCCGCCGGTGGTGGCGCCCAGACCGGCCGAAGCACCGACGCCCAAGCCGGTCGAGCCGGCCAGGCCAGCCGAAAGCGACGAAGTGGCCTGGGCCTGGCCGGCCGGCGGGCGCATCATCGGTCAGTTCACCGAGAACGGCGCCAACAAGGGCGTCGACCTGGCCGCCAAGGTGGGCGATCCGGTGCTGGCCGCGGCGCCTGGACGTGTGGTCTACAGCGGCCAGGGCCTGCGCGGTTATGGTCGCCTGATCATCATCAAGCACAACAACACTTTTCTTTCGGCCTATGCGCATAACAGCACTTTGCTGGTGAAAGAGGGCCAGAACGTGACGCGCGGCCAAAAGATCGCCGAGGCCGGCAACACCGATTCCGATGTGCCCAAGCTGCACTTCGAAATCCGCCGTCAGGGCAAACCGGTCGACCCTCTCAAGTACCTGCCGGAACAACGCTGATGG
>JAYTDE010000689.1:0-3825 GCA_043736195.1 Burkholderiales bacterium
CCTGGGCCATTCTGAGAGGTCGAAAATTCGAGTTCGTCTGCGATCACGGCCTGTTTGGTGAAAAAGCCGAATTTCTGATTTTTTCACAAACTCTCAGGCGTTCATGGCGACATGGCCACGCCGTTCACGCGCGGACTGGCACGCCACACAGGTGAGCGCGGCGGGCTGGGCCAAGAGGCGCGCGGCGGGAATGTGCACGCCGCAGTCGGCGCACACGCCGTAGTTTCCTTGGGCGATGCGCAGCATCACTTGCTCGATGCCGCGCAATTCCAAAATATCGCGACGCGCCTCGGCATACTCCACGCCCGCCTCGGCAAATGCCGCGCCGGCATCACTCCACTGATGGTCGGTGGCCAGCACCGAGTCCGCAGCTTCACCAATCTTGCCGCGGATCTGCTCGCGCAAGTCCTCCGCGCGCGCCGTCAGGTGTCGGGAAATTGCATCAAGCTGCTGTGCTTCAAGCATCGCTTCGCTCCAGTGAGTATTGATGAGCCAGAGTCGAACATTAGCGATATGAAGCCAGCACGGATTGACACATGTCAAAGGCGCGCGTCATCGCGGCGCCGCGCCAGCGCTATGGATGCATTCGCCGCGGCCGCGGCCGCTCCATAGGTCAGGCAGTCGCGACAGCCTCCGCAGGCGAGTCCTGCAGCAGCGCCAGCAGATGTGCCAGCTTGTCCGTGAGCTCGCGACGATCGACGATCATGTCGATCGCGCCCTTCTCCAGCAGAAACTCGGAGCGCTGAAAGCCCTCCGGCAGCTTTTCACGCACCGTCTGCTCGATCACGCGCGGCCCGGCGAAGCCGATCAGCGCCCCGGGCTCGGCGATCACCACATCGCCGATAAACGCGAAGCTGGCGGAAACGCCGCCCATGGTGGGGTCGGTCAGTACCGAGATGAAAGGCAGCTTGCGCGCCGACAAACGTGTCAGCGCCGCGGTGGTCTTGGCCATCTGGAACAGCGAAAACAATCCTTCCTGCATGCGCGCGCCGCCGCTGGCGGTAAAACAGATGAACGGCAACTTCTGTTCCACCGCGCAATCGACGCCACGCACAAATCGCTCGCCCACCACCGAGCCCATCGACCCACCCATGAAGCCGAACTCGAACGCGGCGGCGACCACCGGCAGGGTCCTGATCGCGCCCTGCATCACCACCAGCGCGTCGGTCTCGCCAGTGACCTCGATCGCCTCCTTGAGCCGTTCCGGATATTTGCGGCTGTCCTTGAATTTAAGGCTGTCGACTGGACGCACATCAGGTCCGATCTCGAAGCGCCCCTGAGCATCGAGCAGGCGGTCGAGGCGCTCGCGCGCACCGATCCGGTGATGATGGCCACACTTCGGACACACCTGGGCGTTGTTGCTGAGGTCGACCGCATACAGCGTCGCCTCGCAGGCCGGACACTTGACCCAGATGCCCTCGGGCACGCTTTTTTTGGGCCCGCCATCGGCGCGATTCATCTTTGGCGGCAGCAGCTTGTCGATCCAGCTCATGTTCGCTCTCCATCGTCAAGACCTGCGGGAATGCCCGCAAAACGCGGCGCCGCGCCGGCGACTTTGTACGGGCGATGCTCGGCAATCATCGATCGCGCCCTCGCGGTTGCAGCCGCGTACCGGGTTCCATCGCGACTAGACAGGCGCATCCATCGCGGCGCGGATGCCGCACATGAAGCGGCGCACGTTCTCGACCTCGCTGCCGGGCGCGGACGCCTCGATTTCCTGGATGATGCGGCTGCCGATCACCACCGCATCGGCGACCGCGGCGATGGCCCTGGCGCTGGCGCCGTCGCGAATACCGAATCCCACGCCGACCGGGATCGCGGTGCGCGCCTTGATCTGCGGTATCCGGCGCGCCACTTCGCCCACGTCCAGCGTGGCCGACCCGGTGACGCCCTTGAGCGACACATAGTAGATGTAACCCGACGCGACGCGCGCAACCGCATCGATGCGCGCCTCGGTGGAGGTCGGCGCGAGCAGGAAAATCGGGTCGAGGCCACTACCACGCATGGCGGCGGCGAAGGCTTCGCACTCTTCGGGCGGATAGTCGACCACCAGCACGCCGTCGACCCCGGCGGCCTTGGCGCGCGCGGCGAACACAGCCACCCCCATGTGCTCGAGCGGATTGGCGTAGCCCATCAGCACCACCGGCGTTGCGTCATCGGTCTTGCGGAATTCGACCACCATGTCGAGTACGCCCGCCAGCGAAACGCCATGCTTGAGCGCGCGCTCGGAGGCGCGCTGGACCACCGGGCCGTCGGCCATCGGATCGGAGAACGGCACGCCGAGTTCAACCACATCGGACCCCGCCTCGACCAGTGCACGCATCAGCGGGACGGTCAAGGCGGGATAGGGATCGCCCGCGCAGATGTACGGGATCAGCGCCTTGCGGCCGCGCGCTTCGACCGCGGCCAGTACTTGCTTGATGCGTGACATGGGCGCTTTCTAGAAATTCAAGCCGGAACGCTCGGCCACGGTATGCATGTCCTTGTCGCCACGCCCGGACAGGTTCACCAGCAAGGCGTGATCGCGGGGCATGGTCGGCGCCATCTTCATCGCCTGCGCCACCGCATGACTGGATTCGAGCGCGGGAATGATGCCCTCGATACGGCACAACTGGTGGAATGCATTGAGTGCCTCATCGTCGTTGACCGCCACATACTCGGCACGGCCGATGTCCTTCAACCAGGCGTGTTCGGGACCGACACCGGGATAGTCGAGGCCGGCGGAAATCGAATGGGTTTCGATGATCTGGCCGTTTTCATCCTGCAGCAGGTAGGTACGATTACCGTGCAGGACACCGGGCGACCCGGCCGACAGCGAGGCCGCGTGCTTGCCGCTGGCGATGCCGGAACCGCCCGCTTCACAACCGATCAGGCGTACCTCCTTGTGCCCGATGTAGGGGTGAAAGATGCCCATGGCGTTGGAGCCTCCGCCGACGCAGGCCAGGATCGCGTCGGGCTGGCGGCCGATCAGTTCGGGCATCTGGATCAGGCACTCCTTGCCGACCACCGAATTGAAATCGCGCACCATCATCGGGTAGGGATGCGGCCCGGCGACCGTGCCAATGATGTAGAAAGTGTTTTCCACATTGGTGACCCAGTCGCGCATGGCTTCGTTGAGCGCATCCTTCAGGGTCTTGGAGCCGCTTTCGACCGGCACCACGGTGGCACCCAGGAGTTTCATGCGATACACATTGGCGGCCTGGCGCTTGATGTCCTCGCTGCCCATGTAAACCACGCACTCGAGGCCGAAGCGCGCCGCCATGGTGGCGGTGGCCACGCCGTGCTGGCCGGCACCGGTTTCGGCGATCACCCGCGGCTTGCCCATGCGGCGTGCCAGCAAGGCCTGGCCCATGGTGTTGTTCACTTTGTGCGCGCCGGTGTGGTTCAAGTCTTCGCGCTTGAGGTAGATCTGCGCCCCGCCCTGGATCGCCGACAGTCGCTTGGCATGGTAAATCGGGCTCGGCCGGCCCACATAGTGCTTGAGTTCGGATTCGAATTCGGCCATGAATTCGGGATCGGTGCGGTAATGCGCGTAGGTGCGCTTGAGTTCGTCAAGCGCGTGCATCAGGGTTTCGGAGACAAAGATACCGCCGTAAGGCCCGAAGTGGCCATTGGCGTCAGGCAGGTCGTAGCCGGCCGCCAAAGAGGGGGGAAGATCGTTGAGCTTCATGTCAGGTGTCCTTAGCCGCGCCGTCGCCGGCTGCGAGTTGTTCGTCCGCCGCCCTGACCGCCGCCACGAAGGCGCGCATCAGGGCGGCATCCTTGATGCCTCGGGCGACCTCGACACCACTGGAAACATCTACTCCCAATGGCGCTTGTCGAGTC
>JAYTDE010000690.1:0-5271 GCA_043736195.1 Burkholderiales bacterium
TTTTCGGAGTGGAAAGTGGTGACCGGCGGCATCGGCGGCATCACCAACATTCCGCCCGCGCGCTTTCCGGGCTTCGAGATATCCAGCCCGGCGCAGTACCTGGTGCTGTGCCTGGCCTGTCTGCTGCTGGTGATGCTGGCGGTGGCAACCCTGGTGCGTTCCAGCTTCGGGCGCAGCCTGAAGGCGATCCGCGACGATGAGACCGCGGCTTCCGCATTCGGCAAGAATGTCGCGGTGATCAAGACCATCGCCGTGGCGGTGTCCTCGGCGCTGGCCGCGGTGGCAGGTTCGCTCTATGCCTTCTACCTGAGCTTTGTCAATGTCGAGAGCTTCACCCTCGACACCTCGGTCTACCTGATGGCCATGGTGATCATCGGCGGTACCGCGACACTGCTGGGGCCGGTGGTGGGCACGGTGCTGATCCTGCTGTTGCCGGCGGCGCTGTCCTACCTGCCCGGCTTGCCGCCGTCCGAGATCGGCTCGATCCAGCAAATCGTGTATGGGCTGGCGATGGTGCTGCTGATGATCTTCCGTCCGGGCGGCCTGTGGGGCTATCGCGAAAAGCCGAAGGAAGACTGATGCCCGGGGCCGGCCGCATCCTGCTTGAGACCACCGGCATGTCCAAGACCTTTGGCGGCTTGAAGGCGGTCGACAACGTTTCATTCGCTTTGCGCGAAGGCATCGTCACCACGCTGGTGGGGCCCAACGGCGCGGGCAAGACCACGCTCTTCAACCTGATCACCGGCCACCTCGATCCCGACGCCGGCACCGTGACCTGGCTGGGCAAGTCGATCAAGGGCATGGCGCACTGGCGCATCGCGCAGGCCGGCATCGGCCGCACCTTTCAGGACCTCAAGCTGTTCGACCAGATGACGGTGCTGGAAAACGCGCTTACCGTGACCGAGCGCGGTGCCTGGCTGTGGCAGTCGGGTGGCAAGGCCGGGCTGGCGGCGCGGCGCGAGCGCGCCGAAAGCGCGCTGGCCGCGGTGGGCCTGGCCGACCGCAGGCACGCGCGCGCCATCGATCTGGCCTATGCGGAACGCAAGTTCCTCAGTGTCGCGCGCATCCTAGCGTCGGGCGCACGCCTGTGGCTGCTCGATGAACCCGCCTCGGGCCTGGATCCGGGCTCCTATGAGCGCTTCGTCAGGCTGGTGCGCGATCAACTGGCGCACGGCATCACCATCTGCATCATCGAACACAACCTGGACATCGTGAAAGGCATCTCGGACCGCATCGCCTTTCTCGACCAGGGGCGGCTTTTGGCCGAAGGCGACCCGCAAAGCATCCTGTCGGATCCGGCCCTGGCGGCGATCTATTTCGGCGAGCGCGCCTGAATGACGTCCGTCCTCAAGGCCGAGAACCTGAACGTCGGCTACGGCGGCAAGCCGGTGCTGATGGATGTTTCGATCGACCTGCGCGAAAACGAAGTGCTGTGCCTGATCGGCCACAACGGCGCCGGCAAGTCGACCCTGATGCGCACCCTGTTCGGCCTGGTGCGAGCGCGGTCCGGCCGCATTCTGGTGGACGGCGAAAGCTTAAGCCCGCATGTGCCGCGCACCCTGGCGGAGCGTGGCATCGCCATGATGCCGGAAGGCCGCGGCATCTTTCCAAGCCTGACAGTCGAGGAAATCTGGAGCCTGGGCCTGGGTTCGGCGCACATTGCCAAGGGTGAGCGCGCGGCGCGCATCGACTGGGTGCTGACAGTGTTGCCGCCGGTGAAAGCCTTTTACAGCAAGCGCGCCGGCCTATTGTCCGGCGGCCAGCAGCAGATGGTATCGATCGGCCGCGCCCTGCTGGGCCAGCCAAGGGTACTGATCATGGACGAGCCGTCGATCGGCCTCGCGCCCAAGCTGTTCCAGGACCTGATGCAACCGATCCGCGCGCTGCAGCAAGAAAGGCGCATGAGCATCCTTCTGGTTGAGCAGAACGTGCGCGAGGCGCTCAAGGTCTCCGACCGGGTGGTGGTGATGAAGGCCGGGCGCATGGTGCGCGAGGCATTGCCGGATGAATTG
This sequence comes from Burkholderiales bacterium, assembly GCA_043736195.1. Taxonomy (GTDB): domain Bacteria; phylum Pseudomonadota; class Gammaproteobacteria; order Burkholderiales; family JAEUOS01; genus JAEUOS01. Next base: position 2,013 of record JAYTDE010000690.1, read on the forward strand.
AAGGAAAACTCGGCGCTCATGGAGCTTTACTGAAGGCACGCTTGAGCGCGCCTGGCATCGGCGTGCGGCCCCCGTCACTCCCCTCCCCTACGCCGCCAGTCTTGCCAGCCACGGCCCCGCCGGCACCACATCGACTTGGCCGTGGCGCTGTTCATGGTCCAGGGTATAGACCAGTTGCGTGGCGCGCGTACCGACATGTTCAGAGGCGAAGCGCGCCAATGCGCGCGTGACCGCCGTGTCGGCCCACTTGCACTCGATCAGGTCGGTCAGCCGCCCGTTTTCGCTCAATGCGAAATCGACTTCGCCGCCGTCCTTGGTGCGAATGTAGTGCAAACCTATTTCACGCCCGCTGGTATCGCGCAGGAAATCGACGTGTTTCGCAAGCATCGCCGCAACCGCGTTTTCGAAACGCACGCCAGCGCTTTCGCCAGCATTGGCATCGCTTGTCACCAAGCCATTGTCGAAAAAGTAGACCTTGGGCATTTGCTGCGTGGCGCGGCCGATGTTCTTGTGCCACGGCCGCACGATGAACACGATGAACAGTGCCTCTAGTATCTCCAGATAACGCTTCAAGGTCACCGGGGACACCGCCAGATCGCGGGCGATGGATGCAAGCGACAAGGGCGCGCCGGTACGCGCGCGCAACAACTCGACGAACAAGCGCATGGCATTGAGTTCACCGATGCGCGAAAACTCGACGATGTCTTCGCGGATCAAGCCGGTGAAGTAGTCGGCGCGCCAGCGCGCCGCGGTGGTCGCGTCGGGCGCCAGGAATGGCTCTGGAAAGCCGCCGCGCGCCATCAAATGTGCCAATGCCTGCTGCGGCGTGGGTGCGAATGGCGGCTGGGTCTGTGCGCACCATTCGCGCACTGTGATCGGGTGCAGGCGCAGGGCATGGAATCGCCCTGCCAAGGATGGCCCGCTTTGGCGAAAGGTTTCCATGCGCGCACTTCCCGTGACCAGTATGCGCTGCGTTTCAGACTTGCCGTCAACCACACCCTTGAGCCAGGTCTTCCAATCGGGCATCTTGTGGATTTCGTCGAACACCAGGAGCGGCGCGGCGCGATTCCACCGACCGGCTTGGACGGTGGCGCGATGTTCGGGCACGTCCCAGTTGAAATACTGTGCCGGGTTTGCCTCGCCGTTCGCGCTGTGAAGCACGACGAACTGGCGCGCCAAGGTGGTCTTGCCGACCTGCCGCGGGCCGGTAAGGATGACCATCTTGCGCGCGAGGTCGACCGCGACTTGTGCGTCAAGGTAACGCTGCATGCGTGCGATTGTAGACGACTTTTAGATAGTATGTTATCTAAAAGTCGCGACTTTTGAATATTTTAATATGTAAAAGTCGCCTTCTAGGCATTTCGACAACCAAGACTTGTCTTTTACGGTCCGGGTCGGCACGCGAGACCTAAAAGAACAATCCCTGCGCCAGGCGCGGCCGCGTCAGTTGCTCGATCCACCACTTGAGTGCCCGGCCATTCTCTCCGGCACGCCATGCCAGGGTGCTTTGACTGGGCGGATGCGGCGTCTCCACGCGCAACAGCGCCAGTCGCCCGGCGCGCACATGTTGCCGGGCCAGGCGTTCCGGCAGGAAGCCGCAACCGATACCCAAAAGGATCGCCTGCAACTTGGCGTCGGAATCGGGCACAGACAGGCAATTGCGGTTTTGCACCAGGCCGTATTGCAGGTGCGGCAGGCCGCGTGTGGTGTCACCAAGAATCACCGAGCGATGGCGCGCCAGTTCGTCGTCCGCGATCACGCCATCGAACTGCGCCAGCGGATGCTGCGGCGCCACCGCAAGCACGAACTTCCTTGTGCACAGCGGCATCGATTCATAGCCGCCACCCGGCGGCCCGGCGGCCGGCGGCCGGCGGCCCGGCGGCCGGCGCGCCGACCACCAGATCGGCGCGACCGGCCAGCAATGCATCCCATGAACCGGCGGCCGCTTCGCGTTGCACCTTGAGCGAGGTTTGCGGGGCCGCCTTGCAGAACGCCGCGAACAAGGGATAGAGCGGCGCTAAGCGCAGCACCTGGTCGACCGAGAGCACCAGTTGCGCCTCCCAGCCGGTGGCGATCAGTTGCACCTCGGCATCGAACTGCGCGGCCTGCGCCAGCAAGTGGCGGCCGCGCTCGAGCAACATGCGCCCCTCGCGGGTGAAGCGCGCACGCCGGCCCGAACGGTCGAACAGGTTGAGTGCCAGGTCCGCCTCGAGGTTGCGCACCACGTGGGTGATCGAGGAGGTCACCACGCACAGTTCGGCAGCGGCGGCGGCGAACGAGCCCTGCCGGTCGATCGCGTCGAGCACGCGGATGCCTTCAAGTGAAACCTTGAGTTGCCGTCTGCTCATTGTTCAATTCCTTGCAACACCGGGGCCAAAAACAATCATTGGACGCCTGGGGCCTGCGAACCCTATTCTCGCAGCCTCGGGCGATGGGGCGCATGCGCGGCAATGTCGGCGCAGCGCCCGGGTTCACGTTTGCAGCGACAGGTGAACAGGAAAATCGATGGCTGGAGCACGCCCTCTCAGGCATTTCGACGTCGCCATTGTCGGCTATGGACCGGTCGGTGCCACGCTAGCAGGCCTGCTGGGGCGCCAGGGTCTGCAGGTCGGCGTATTCGAGAAGTCCGCAACGATATTCGCGCAACCGCGCGCGGTCGGCTTCGACCACGACGCCATGCGCATTTTCCAGCGCATCGGCGTCGCCGACCAGCTTGCCCCGCACATCGCGTCGTTCCGCGACGCCGAGTATTTCGGCGCCGACGGGCAAGTGATCCAGCGCAGCCGGCACATGGCGCCGCCCTATCCTTTCACCTGGTCGCCCAACTACACCTGCGACCAGCCCGGGGTCGAGGCGATCCTGCGCGGAGCGATCGGGCGCATGGCCAACGTGCAGGTGGCCCTGGAACACGAATTCATCGCCGCGGCCGAGGATACCGAGCGCGTAGTCATCGATGTGCGCGACCGCCACCAGCAAGAGCATCGCTACTCGGCCGGCTACCTGGTGGCCTGCGATGGCGCATCGAGCCCGGTGCGCCGCATGCTGGGCATCGAGCTTGAAAGCATGGAATACGACGAACCATGGATGGTGGTCGACCTCAAGGTGGAGCCGGCGTTTCTCGACCGCCTGCCCGCCACCAATGTGCAATATTGCGAACCGCAACGCCCCTCCACTTTCATCATCTGCCCCGGCAACCATCGGCGCTGGGAGTTCATGCTGCTCGAAGGCGAGCCGCGCGAGGGTGCCTTGTCGGAGGAGC
>JAYTDE010000691.1:0-2293 GCA_043736195.1 Burkholderiales bacterium
CCGGATACAAAATTTCCTTACCCGGATCGCCGCCGGACAATATCAGCGGCAGTAAGGCAAAGGCCGCGACGAGCGCCGTCATTAGCACCGGTGTTAAGCGTTCGAGCGAGCCGCGCACAATCATTTCCTTGCCGAACACTTCGCCTTCGTGCGCCACCAGGTTGATGTAATGGCTGATCTTCAAAATGCCGTTACGTGTGCTGATGCCCGCTAGCGTAATAAAGCCGATCAAGCTGGCCACCGAGAGCGCGCTACCGGAGATCCAAAGCGCGATAACGCTACCCACCAAAGCCAGCGGAATATTGCCGATGATGATGAGGGCCAATACGCTGGATTGGTAGCGCGTGTACAGCACCAGGTATATCAGTGCCAGCGACACCAAAGCCAGTAGCCCGATCAATTGGCTGGCTTGTTCTTGCGCTTGGAATTGCCCTTCCAGCTGCGTGAAGTAGCCCTCGGGCAGGGGCGTCTTCGCCACCACGGCGCGAATCTCGCTAATGATTTTCGTCATGTCGGTGCCGTCCGAATTCGCCAACAACACAATGCGGCGGCGACCGTTCTCGCGCAAGATTTGGTTCGGGCCATCGGTATCGTCGATATCCGCGATCAAGCGTAGCGGGATAGTGCCGCTGGGCGTGGCGACCAGTAGATTGCTCAAGCCCTGGGCGCTACGGTTGGCATCGTCCAAGCGAATCACCACATTGAAGCGGCGATTGCCTTCGATCACTTGCGCCACGGTGGTGCCATTGGCCAGCGTTTGCAGTGCGCTATTGATCGCCGCCGGGGTGACGCCATACTGCTTGGCGCGGTCGTAATCGACGCGGATTTGCAGTTGCGGAATGCGCACTTGTTTTTCCAACTGCAAATCCACTAGACCGGGAATTTTGGCGAGCCGAGTTTGCAGATCCGTCCCTAAGCCACGCAGCGTGTCCAGATCGTCACCGAAGACTTTGAGCGCGATTTGCGCACGCACCCCAGACAGCAGGTGATCGAGCCGGTGCGAAATCGGTTGGCCGGTATTCACCGAGGCCGGCAGTGGCTCTAAGCGCGAGCGAATATCCTGCAAAATAACCGCGCGCGAGCGCTTGGATTCTTTCAGGTCGACATCGAGTTCGCTGGAATGCACGCCTTCCGCGTGCTCGTCCAGCTCGGCGCGTCCGGTGCGTCGCCCCACTTGCGTTACTTCCGGCACTTGCAGGATTAGTTGCTCCGCCAGTGTGCCGATGCGGTTGGCCTCGGCGAGTGAAGTGCCGGGGTTCATCAGCAAGCCGATGGTGAGAGTGCCTTCGTTGAACGCCGGCAGGAACGAGCGCGCAAAGAACGGCACCACGGCCACCGCCAGCATGACCGCCACCAGCCCAGCCACGAGCAGGCTTTTGCTATGCGCAAACGACCAATGCAGCAGACGCGCGTCCCAGGCTTTGAGCTTGCGCACCAAGGGGCTGTCGCCTTTTTCCAGGCGCTTCATTTTCGGCAGTAGGTAATAGCACAGCACCGGTGTGACCGTCATCGCCACCAGCATGCTGGCGAGAATGGAAACGATGTAGGCGATGCCCAGCGGTGCGAATAGCCGGCCTTCAATCCCCGACAAGAAAAACAGCGGTACGAACACCAGCACTACAATCATGGTGGCGTACACCACGCCAGAGCGCACCTCGCGCGAGGCACTAGCGATCACTTCCAACACTGGCCTGGGCTGTGCGGCTTGGCGGTTTAGGCGGAGTCGTCGCAGGACGTTTTCCACATCCACCACGGCATCGTCCACCAACTCGCCGATGGCGATGGCCATGCCGCCCAAGGTCATGGTGTTGATGGAAAGCCCGAAGTATTTAAACACCAATACAGTGAGCAGAATCGAGATGGGAATCGCCGTGAGCGAAATGAAGGTGGTGCGGAAATTGAGTAAGAAGAGGAACAGCACCACCGCTACGATCATCGCGCCGTCGCGTAGGGCTTCTTCGACATTGTTCACCGAGGCTTCAATAAAGTTCGCCTGTTTAAATACAATGTTTTTTACGCTAATGCCGGCGGGCATGCCTTTATTTAATTCCTCCAGCGCCATTTCAACTTCGCGCGTGAGTTTTACCGTATCCCCCGCAGGTTGTTTTTGCACCGATAGAATCACCGCCGGCTTCGCCATGAAGCTCGCGTCGCCGCGTTTAATACCGGCGGCAAAATCCACCTTGGCCACTTGCTTGAGCAAAATCGGCACGCCGTCACGGTAATCGATGGCCAGATTTTGCAGTTGTTCCAGCTTGCTGGTGCGGCCGATATTGCGGATTAAGTATTCCTG
>JAYTDE010000692.1:0-3028 GCA_043736195.1 Burkholderiales bacterium
GAGGCTTCGGCTTGTGTTGAATTCGCCGAGGTGGTGTTGCGCCGCGACTGGCGCGAGCTTGAGGATGGCGTGATGGCGGGCGAGTTTCCGGGCATGGAAACCAAGCTGCGATGGAAGCGCAACGTCGCCTTCGCGATGACCCTGGTGGTGCGCGCGATCGACACATTGATGCCGGCGGCCGGGGCCGGTGGCCTGTCGCTCAATCTACCCCTGCAGCGTCAGTTCCGCGATATTCATGCGGCTTCGGCGCATATCGCGCTTACCTGGGACGTGCATGCGGCGGCCTATGGGCAGAGCGCGCTGGGGCTGCAGCCGCAGGGCGGGTTGTTGCTGTAAGCCCTTGACGGGTGGCTTGCGGCAGTCGCGTTGGCGCACGCCATCAGGGTCCCAGGCAGCCGGCCTACTTTTCGCTGCGGCAACCATTAGCCATGCCCGTTCAATTGCGAAACGCAGGCATGGGCGGTGTTTTCGCATTCCGCGAAGCTTATGCTCAGGCCGGGCGACCGCTCAAGTAGTCAAGTAGCGCAACGGCATATGTGCGTTCCGACGTTGCTTGCGCGGATTTGTGTCGCGGCTCGGTATGGATGTACACAATCGTCTATCGTCGTCGCTGCGCCGACAGCCCAGACGAGGTTCCTATGACGATTCTGCAACTACAAGTGGTGAAATGGGGCAACAGCCTGGCCCTGCGTATTCCGCCTGTGGTCGTGCGCCGCATCGGCCTGAAGGCGGGCGACAGCGTGGAAGCACGGCTCACTGCGGATGGCGGCATGTCGCTCAGGCCGTCGACCTGGGGCCGCAAGGCCTTCCTTGCCGAATTGGAAGCGGCTCGCCAGTCCATGCCCCAGGGGAAATCGGTGATGGACGAAGTGCGCCGTGGCGGGCCGTATTGATGGTGTACGTCGACACCAGTGTTCTCGTGGCGCTGCACCTGAATGAAATTCGCAGCACCGACGTGGCGCGCTGGTATGGTGCCTGCGCCGACGAATTGGTCTGGGCGGTCTGGTGCGTGACCGAATTCGCCAGTGTGCTCGGCATCAAGCAGCGCGCCGGAAAGATCAGCGCGGATCAGGGGCGGGAGGCTTGGTTGCGATTCGAACGTCTTTGCGCGAACGACCTGCAGCTATTGCCGGTGCAGGCAAGCACTTTTCATCGGGCTGCCTTGCTGACGCTGGATGCCGCCAATGGCCTGCGCGCCGGTGATGCCCTGCATCTGGCCAACGCACTGGATGTCGGGGTCAAGAGCATGGCCACACTCGACGAAGTATTGGCCGGGAATTCCCGGCGCGCGAAGCTGAAATTGGCGGTTCGGTAGCGCGGACGATCGGCGCCCATGCCTTCGGGCGGCGCCGCCATTCAGGCTGTGCCAAAACGTTTGAGCACATCACGGTCAAACACCAGGCCCAGCCCCGGTTTTTGCGGCACCGCCAGCATTCCCCGGCGCGGCTGCGGCACTTCCTCGAACAGGCGGCACGACCACGGCATGTATTCGACGGTCAGGCCGTTCGGGATAGCGGCGATCATGTGCACATGGATTTCCGGCAACAGGTGGCTCACCACCGGCAGGTTGAAGGCTTCCGCCATCGCGGCGATCTTCATCCACTGCGTGATGCCGCCAGCGCGCAGCACATCGATCATCGGAATGTCTACCGAACCCGCCTCCAGCATATGGCGAAAGGGGGCCAGGCCGTACACGTATTCGCCGCCGGCCAGCGGCGTAGCCAGCGCTTGCGCAACGCGGGCCATGCCCGTGTAGTCGTCGCAGGCGACCATGTCTTCGAGCCAATACAGGCCGAATTCCTCCAGGCGGCTGCCGATTGAAATCGCCTGCCGCACATCCCAGCGCTGGTTGATATCGCACATGAGATCGACCTCCGGCCCGACAGCCGCGCGGATCTTGCGCGCGCGCTCGACTTCGATGTCGGTCGAGGTATGGCCGGGCAGGGCCAACTGCATCTTCATCTGTGTGAAACCGCGTTCCTTCAAGCGTACCGCCGAGCGCTCCATCACATCGAGCGGAAAGGGCCGCATCAGCGCGCCGCTGGCATAGGTCGGCACGCTATCCCGCAAGCCACCCAGGAGCGTCGATACCGGCAGGCCGCAGGCCTTGCCCTTGATATCCCACAAGGCGATATCGATGGCCGACAGTGCGAGGGTGTAGATACCGCCCGGCCCGGCTGAATTGGCGGCCGCCGCAAGCGTCGCGGCCACTCGTTCCGGATTGCGTGGGTCCATGCCGATGGCAAGCGCGCCCAATGCATCGACCGCCGCCTTGAGTGTGCCGGTCAGGGCGCCGCCGAAGAAGGTGAGGCCTACGCCTTGTAGGCCTTCATCGGTGCCGATTTCAAGTGTCACGAAGTCATAGGTCGGGCCGAATGCCGGTGGGCCATCGGCCAGTGGTTCTTCCGCAGGCAGGCGGACGATGCGCGATTCGATGCTGGTGATTTTCACGGCGGTCTCCTTGGGGCTTGTCGCCTTGCCGGAACCGTGGACCGGTGGCAAGCGGCAGGGCCGAAGGTCAAGCTTAGCAGGTGCGTGCGATTGCCCTGCCGCGCGCGACGCGTTGTCGCGAAGCACGCGGGGATCGCAGCCTGCACGTCAAACCGTTTTCAAGAGCCCGTTCAAGCGCGCATCGAACTTCCCGCCCGGAAACACATCCTGCAACTGGCGCTCGGTGACACCGAAGCCCGCGCGCAGCACCTGCGCGAAAACGCCACGAAAATCATGATGCACAGGCAGGTCCCGGCCCTCGTTCAAATTGCCCCTGGCCAGTCCCGACCACAGGCCATGCCAACGGCCGCCGTTGACGCGATTGCCGATCAGCCACAAGGTGTTGCCGTGGCCGTGGTCGGTGCCGCGGGTGCCGTTCTCGACCGCGGTGCGGCCGAACTCGCTGACCACCGCGATCACATCTCCTGGTTCGGAAAAGTCGCGCCGCAGTTGCGTCAGGGCCTGCGCCAGCCGGCCCAGGTTTTGCGCCAGCATGCCGGTGGCCGCGCCCTGGTTGGCATGCGTGTCCCAGCCGCCG
>JAYTDE010000693.1:0-1518 GCA_043736195.1 Burkholderiales bacterium
CGGCTGTCCCACTGGATGTCGTCGCCATTGCCGATCACGGCGGTGGGCGGCTTGGAAAAGAATTCCGGCACCGGTGGAAAGGCGACCGGCACGCCGCGCGCACGCGCACCTTCCTCGATGTGCAGCTTGTAGTTGCGGCCGACGCAGAACACGTTCTTCTTGTAATGCGGGATCGGCGCCATCAGTTTCACCGAGGCCAGCGGCATCCAGCCGCTGTCGGCTTCGAGCAGCCGGCGCGCATTGGCCAGGGCGGAGTCGCCCGCGGCGATGAAGGAAAGCATGTTGCCGGGCAAGTCGCGGCCGACGATGGCGCGACCGGCCTTGACCACGTCGAGCACGCCGCGCGCGTCGTCCAAGATCCCTAAGCGTTCTTCGCTGCCGGATTTGTAGGTCACGAATTTCATTGCTTCTGCTCCCTGTAGGTAAATTCAATGAGTCGATCGAAACGTTGCACCAGCTTAGCAGTGCCGCGTGCGTGAAGTGGAGCCAACTACACTATGTGCGAGAAGTCCGCAGGACCCACAGGCGACGCGCCAGCGCCATGTTACCAAGCGATTTTCAAACCAAGCGCCTGATACTCGCTCAATGCCTGGTCGCGCGTGACGAAGGTCCAATCGCGCTGCAAGCATTGCCAGATCAGCATGCGATCAAACGGATCTTTGTGCGCGCGTCGCGGAAGACGATGAAAGCCAGCGGCCTCCTCGGCGGACGGCGCGACGATCTCCAGCCGCATTTCGCGCGCGATCGGTACCAGGTCTTCGGGATCGCAGCCGGATAGCTCAAGCTTGCCAAGCGCGAACTTGAGGGAAATCTCCCAGAAGCTGACAGTGCTCAGACTGATTTGGTTGGCCGGGTCGGCAATGGCCTCCCGCATCTTGGCCGACAGTCGCTCCGGTGCCATGGCCGCCCACAAGAAACTGTGCGTGTCCAACAGAGCGATCATGCCGATAGCAGGCTCTCGTCTTGCAGCGCGAAATCCTTGGCGAACTTCACACGCGCCTTGCCCTTGAGTAGCCCAAGCGGCCGCTTCGCAGGTTGCGGCAGTTCCGAGTACGGCACCATCGCCGCCACTTTCTTATGGTTGCGACCATACGCGACGACGACCGTCTCGCCGTCGCGCACCGATTCAAGCACTTCGGAAAAGCGCGCCTTGAATTCACCCACGGTCAAGGTTTTCATGTTTCAACGGCATTTGTCGCGCGCCGATGTTGTTGTCAAGTTGTCATCATAACATCGCCTCCGACGGCACCGGTTGAGAAGGTGGCAAGAAGTTCGCAAAGGCCTGGCACAGGCGCGCACCTCCGCTTCGCCCCGCCGACGCTGGCAGACTGATACTCTGTGCTTGTGGCGGCGGCCTAGTTTGAAATCCACGCGCGGCCCCGCAATGCACTATCCAGACTTCAGCGAAGGAACCAAACCCATGACTAGCCGCAACCAGGTCTTAGGACTCGATCACGTGGTATTGCGGGTAGAGAGCCTTGCCAAGAGCGTGGCCTTCTACCGCGCGGTGATGGGTGC
>JAYTDE010000694.1:0-5640 GCA_043736195.1 Burkholderiales bacterium
GTGGTCGCAAGCAGTTGCGCGAAGCCCGCTTCGGTGAAGGTCGGCACCTCCGGCAGGTCGGCCAGGCGCGCGCGCGCGGTCGTCGCCAGTGCGCGCACGCGGCCCGCGCGCAGGTGCGGCATGGCCGAAGACAGAGCGGTGATGGCGGCCGGAATCTGGCGGCCGCTCAGGTCGGTCATGGCCGGCGCGCCGCCCTTGTAGGAAACATGCACCAGGCGCACGCGCGTCAGGTCGCGCAGCATTTCGCCGATCAGGTGGGCATGCGTGCCGGTGCCGGATGAACCCCAGCTCATGCCTTGCGGATCGGCGGCCGCCAGCGCGATGAATTCGCGCAGGTTGCGGGCGGCCACGTCCGGGTGCACGCACAGCACCGCCGGCGGGCCGCCGAACAGCGCGATGTGGCTGAAGGAATTGAGCGGGTGATACGGCGTTTTCGACACCGCCGGTGCGATCACGTGCGAGCCGATACCGGAGATCACCAGGGTGTAGCCATCGGGGGCGCCTTTGGCAGCCATTTCGGAACCGATGGCGCCACCGGCCCCGGCACGGTTTTCGATCACGAAACTTTGTTTCAAGGCTTCCGATAGATGCTGCGCCAGGAGGCGCGCAAACGTATCGGCGCTGCCGCCGGGCGGGAAGGGTACGATCAGGCGCACCGGCTTGGCGGGCCAGTCCTGGGCAAAAGCGGTGGCAGCCGGAAGACAGGTCGCGATAGCCAGAGCCGCACCTTGGCCAAGCCACCGGCGTCGCTGCTTCAGACCGCATGTGACGGTCATCGAATTCGCACCGTCTGTCAACACCGTGCGCCGGCCGTCAGGCCGCGCGGGTCTCCGGCACTTCGGTCACGAGCGGTTTGCCGGCGAACCATGCCGCAAGGTTGTCGACCACCAGTTGGCCCATGGCCGTACGGGTGGCGACCGTGCCGCTGCCCACATGCGGTTGCAGCACCACGTTGTCCAGCGCCAGGTAGGCTTCCGGCACCCGCGGCTCGTCGACGAACACGTCCAGCCCGGCGCCGGCGATGCTGCCCTGCTGCAGGGCCTGGATCAGGGCGGCGTCGTCCACGGTTGAACCGCGCGACACATTGATCAAGTAGCCTTTCTTGCCGAGTGCTTCTAGTACGCGCGCATTGATGATGTTCTCGGTAGCCTTGCCGCCGGGAGTGATCACCAGCACGACTTTCGCCACTTTCGCCATCTCCACCAGATCGGCGTAGTAGTCGTAGGCGACGTCATTCTGCCGGCTGCGACCGTGGTAGACGACCTTCATGCCGAAGCCTTCGGCGCGCCGCGCGATCGACTTGCCGATGCGACCCAGGCCGACGATGCCCAGCGTTTCACCCCATACCTTGTCGGTAAGCGGCGCATTGCCTTTGAGCCAAGCGCCGGAGCGTACGAACTTGTCGTTGAAGACCGCGCGCCGCACGGTCGCCAGGAGCAGCATCCAGGCGGTATCGGCCACGCATTCGTTGAGCACGTCGGGCGTGTTGCTGACCTTGATGCCGGCGGCCACGCAGGCGGCCATGTCGACGCCGTCGTAGCCGACGCCGAAGCACGAAAGCATGCGCAACTTCGGCAGGGCCTTGATCACGTCCGCCTTGATGCCGACGCCCCCGGAGGTGGCCGCGGCGACGCAGAGCGGGGCCAGTCGCGCCAGCAGGGCCGGCTTGTCGGCGGCTTCCCAGTAGCGATGCACCGTGTAGGCGGCGTCGAGTTGCGCCATCGAAGGCGGGTAGATCGGGGCAATCAGCAGCAGGTCGGGCTTGGACATGGCGGGGTCTGTGAACCAAGGGTTAAGGGCTGGCAAGAAGGCGGTGCGTTCATGGTGGGGCGCGCACTGGTGGGGCGCGCACGGGCGAAGGATACACCGTGAGTGTGCGCCGCTTGCAGACGGTTGCGTGTCGCCGCGCCATGCCTTGTGATCGATCGCGCCAGCGCCCTGCGCTTACGCGAAGGCTCGGCCGCGGGCCTTGCGCCAGGCCCATGAAAACACCGGCCAGAACATGATGATGAAGGTGAAGATGGCCAGCCACATGGCGATCGGCCGGGTGAAGAACACTGTCAGGCTGCCGTCGGACTTGATCAGCGAGGTGACGAAATTTTCTTCCATCATGTTCGCCAGCACCACCCCCAGAATCGCCGGCGCCACCGGAAAGCCGTTCTCCTCCAGCACGAAGGCGGCCAGACCGCAGGCCAGGATGGTGCCGACGCCGAATACAGTGTTGTTGATGGCGAAACTGCCGACGATGCAAAACAGCAGGATCACCGGCATCAGGATGTTGCGCGGCACCCGCAGGATCTTCACCGCCAGCTTGATGGTGAGCCAGCCCAAGGGAATCATGATCAGGTTGGCCAGGATGAAGACGAAGAAAATCGCGTAGATGTTCTCCGGGTTGTTGATGAAAATCGTCGGCCCCGGATTCATGTTCTTCAGATACAGGACCCCAATGGCGATGGCGGTGATCGAGTCGCCCGGGATGCCGAACACGATCGCCGGGATCCACGCGCCGCCGAGCGATGAGTTGTTGGCAGCGCCCGCCTCGATGATGCCTTCGACGTGGCCGTGACCGAACTTCTCCGGCTCCTTGGAGAACTTCTTGCTCATGGCGTAGCTCATCCAGGCCGCCATGTCCGCACCCGAGCCCGGCTGGATGCCGATGATCACGCCCAGCACATTGCCGCGCATCAGTTGCCACTTGTATTGCTTGATCAAGCCCCACATGCCGCCGAATACGCGGCCCAGTTTCTTCACCGCAACCTTGGCCGGCGGGTCCAGGTTGACCATGTAGCGCAGCAATTCCGACACCGCGAACATGCCGACCATGATCGGGATCAGCGACACGCCGCCGTTCATTTCGGTCACACCGAAAGTGAAGCGCGGATAGGCCCCCGGATTGTCGGCCCCGGCGCAGGCCACCAGGAGCCCCAGGATCAGCGAGATCGAGGCTTTGAGCACACTGGAGTTGCCGATGAACACAGCGCCGGCTAAGCCCAGCACCACCAGCCAGAAGTACTCGAACGAGGAGAATTTGAGCGCGAAATCCGCCAGGCTGGGCGCCATGAAGATCAACACCAGCGTACCGAACAGGCCGCCCAGCGCCGAGAACACCAGGCCCGCGCCCAGCGCAAGTTCCGCTTCACCCTTCAAGGTCATCTTGTAGGCTTCGTCGGTGTAGGCCGCCGAGGCGGGGGTGCCCGGGATGCGCAACAAGGCGCCGGGAATGTCGCCGGAAAAAATCGCCATCGCGGTGGCGGTCACGATGGCTGCCACCGCCGGCACCGGCGGCATGAAAAATGTGATGGGCACCAAAAGCGCGGTGGCCATGGTGGCGGTGAGCCCGGGTATGCAACCGACGAACAGACCGAAGATCGACGAGCACAGGATGACCAGCAGCACATACGGGTCTAACACCAAGCCCAGGGCCTGCATGAATACGGTCCAGGTCATGATCAGTTCCGAAGGGCCGTCCCGAGGGACTGAGTGGCCCCCGCGGGGGGCAGCGAACGAAGTGAGCGTGGGGGCAGCATGATTTCAATAGAGGATGGGGACGATGCCCCAGGGCAGCGGTACGCGCAGGCCCTTGTAGAAAATGCCGTGGATCACGAATGTCGCGATCACGGCGATAGGTACGATCAGCGCGGGCCGCACTCGCAGCGACCAGAATAGGGCGCCCAAGATCAGGCTGCCGCAGATCAGGAAGCCGAGCTTTTCGGCGGCGAGAATATAGAAAAGTAAGCCGGCCACCGTAATGGCGAAGTTGCGCACCTGCGGCGCCGAGCGCAGCCAGGCGCCGGCTTCGAACCACGGGTGCTGCGCGCGATCACGCCAGCCTTTGGCGAAAAGCAGGACAGCGCAGCCCATCAAAAGCACCGCCAACAGGCCGGGAAAGGCGTTCGGTCCGTATTGCTGGCCGGGTATCGACGGGTAGGTGCGCACATCGGCCAGCACTACGATGCCCAGCACCATCAGCAAGGCGCCCCAGACCATGTCGTTGAGTTTCATCTCTTCGCTCTACAAAAAATCATCCCCGCCGACGGCGGGGATGCGCTTACGCTCGGGACCGCACTACTTGACCATACCGACTGCCTTCATCACTTCGCCCATGCCCTTGCTGCCCTGTTCCATGAAGTTCGCCTGCTCGGCCGGCGGCAGATACAAGAGGCCAAAGCCGCGCTGGTTCATGAAGTCCTGGAAATCCTTGCCTTCGTGGATCTTCTTGAAGGCGGCGGTGAGGCGGGCGGTGGCATCGGCGGGCATGCCCTTCGGTCCGGCCATGCCGCGCCAGGCGCCGACGGTCCAGTTGCTGCCGGTGGCGGCTTTCAGGGTCGGCACGTTGGGGAAGATGCGGTCCGGCTTGTCGGACATGATGGCCAGTGCCCGCACTTTGCCGGCCTCGATCAGCGCGCGCGCTTCCGGCAGGGAGCAGGTCACGAACTCGACCCCGCCGGCCATCAGGTCGTTTAAGCCCGGTGCGGCACCCTGCGAGGGCACCCACGGCGAGGCATCGGCGGGAATGCGGTTCGAATTGAGCATGCCGGCCAACGCCAGGTGCCAGATGCCGCCCTGGCCGGTGCCACTTGATTTGTATTTGCCGGGATTATTCTTGATCGCCGCCAACACATCGTTGACCGTTTTGTAGGGCGAGTCCGCCCGCACATTGACACCGGCCGGATCGATGTTCATCAGGCCCAGCGGCGTGTAATTGGTCTGATTGAGTTTGGTCAGCCCGGTGTGATGCATCATCGTGATTTCCACGGTGATCATGCCGATGGTGTAGCCGTCGGGGGTGGCTTCGGCGATCGCCGCATGGCCGACCACACCGCTGCCGCCGGTGCGATTGACCACGTTGACCGGCTGTCCGAGCTCTTTCTCCAACAGCGTGCCGATGATGCGCGCGGTCTGGTCGGTGCCGCCGCCGGCACCCCATGGCACCAGCAGCGAAATCGGGCGGGCGGGGTAGGTTTGCGCGTGCGCGGCGCCAACGGAAAGTGCCGTCGCGATGGCTGCGGCCATGCCCAACAGGGTTCTGCGTTTCATGTTTGTCTCCAGTGGTAGTCGGGCGGGGCCCGGGTTCCCTCTCTCGCTTGGAGAGAGGGCGGATTGGACGGTCAAATGCCGTCCTTCGTATGCTGATTGCCGTGCTGCTTAAGGATGCGCCTTGACCACCTGCCGCTGGGTGCCCAGCTTCTCGATGCCCAGTTCCACCACGTCGCCGGCCTTCAGATACCTGGGCGGCTTCATGCCCATGCCCACGCCCGGCGGCGTGCCGGTGGTGATGATGTCACCGGGCATCAGGGTCATGAAGCCGCTGCAGTAGGCCACGATATGGTGGCAGCCGAAGATCATGGTCTTGGTATTGCCCTTCTGCATCACTGCGCCATTGACCTTCAACCACATGTCGAGGTTCTGCACGTCACCGACTTCGTCCTGGGTCACCAGATAGGGGCCGATCGGGCCGAAGGTATCGCAACCCTTGCCGCGGTCCCACTGGCTGCCGCGCTGGGTCTGGAAGTGGCGCTCCGACACATCATTGACCACGCAATAACCGGCGATGTATTTTCCCGCATTCTTCTCCTCGATTTCTTTGCACCTGGTGCCGATGACAATCGCGATCTCGACTTCCCAGTCGAGCATGGTCGA
>JAYTDE010000695.1:0-3111 GCA_043736195.1 Burkholderiales bacterium
TTCGACCGCAGCGAATCGGTAGTAATTGGCGAAGCCCTGATAGCTTCCGAGCAGCAAATGCCCGGCGACAAAGACTGAGAATGACCGCTCATACAACGCGAGCGCGCAGAGCAGACTCCCGCCGATGCCGAGCGCAGCACCGAGCAGAAATCCAGCACGACGTCCATGTTTGCGCATCAGTATTGCTGCTGGCAGGGATGCAATGGCCGTTCCGATCACCATGGCGGCAATGGGAAGCGTCGCAAGCCCCTTGTCGGGAGCGAGCGTCGCACCGAGGATCGCCGCCAGTGCGACGGTCAGGACGATGGCCGATAGCATCAAGGCCTGGCTAACGGCCAGGATCAACACGTTGCCACGATACGAGGATTGAATCATTTGGCTCCCTGACTGATTCGCTGCCCTCGGTCAGAAATGCCGATAGAGCCAGTATTTTTCATACAGAACCTTGCCCGCGTGCCAGAAGAGATTGGGGCCGCGCATCTCCACCTGCGGCGTCGGCTCGGCGTAGAAATTGCCCTTGCCAACGCCGGCTCGCCCGCCGCCGGCCTCGATGAAGCACATGCCCTCGCCGGTGAATTGGCGCGGTGTGCCCTTGCCAGTCCAGGCGTGGGCAATGTTGTGCGCCACGACCTCGGCCTGACCATGCGCGAACACGCCGGCCTTGGGCAAGGGGCGACCCATTTTTAGCGGGATGGTAGTGATGTCGCCGAGCGCAAAGACGTTCTCGAATTGCGTTTGCAGCGTATGACGGTCGACGGGTATCCAACCGGTTTCGTTGGTCAGACCCGCTTCGCGCACCACGGCCGGCGCGCGGTGCGGTGGAACGTAGAGCAGCAGGTCGTATTCGGTCGTGACGCCATTGGCGAAGCCGATGTGACGGGCTGCCGGATCGATGTCCTTTACCTGATGCTCGGGGTGGTAGGCGATGCCGCGTGCCTCGAGCATGCCGCGCACGGCGGCACCCAGTTCGGGGCCGGTAACCGCCATCGGCTGCGGCTCGGCCGCGAAGAACTCGATCGTCGCCTTGTCGCGCACGCCGCGCTTGCGCAGGTGCGAATCCACTAACAGGGCGGCCTCGTAGGGGGCTGCCGGGCATTTGTACAGGGGCGCGGCTGTGAGGACAACGATGCGCCCACCTTCGAAACGGGCGAGGACGTCGCGGATGGCGGTCGCGCCTTCCATGGTGTAAAGGTTGAGGCCGGCTTGGGCGAGCCCCGGGATCACCTCCGGAGCGTACTCCGCCCCGAGCGCGATCACCAGCGCGTCGACCGCTACCGTTTCGCCGTCGACATCGACTTCGCGGCGCTGCGGATCGATGCGGGTGACACTGCCGTGGCGGAACTCGACGCCTCGGCCAATCAGCCGGTCCAGGGAACGGGTGAAATCCTCTGGTTTCCGCTCGCCGACCATCAACCACAACAACGATGGCGGAAAAAAGTGCCGCTCGGCGCGATCAACCGCAATCACGCGATCCGATGCGGGGAGGAGCTTTCTCAAGGTCTCTGCGGCGACCAGCCCGCCGAGACCGGCCCCGAGGACAAGCGCAGTTCGGCCCATGATCAAAATACCATCACTTTGTCGGCCCACTGCGTCCAGGAGGTCAGCTCGGCGAGAGTGCTCCTAAGAGCACCCTCCGCCAGTTCCGGATCAGTGATCCCGCGCGCGTCCATGCAGGTTCCGCACACACCCACTTCGGCATTGTTGCGCAAGACGCGACCGAGCATCAGCTGGATATTGTAAAAGCCCTCTGGAACTTTTTGCCCGCCTTTGGCGCAGGACGCCGCATCGCCCATCAAAAACACCTTCACTTCTTCGCCTTCGGCCTTCGACAGGGCTCCCGCGAGGCGCAAGCCGTTATAGCTGCGCTCACTGCCATACGGAGCGTCATTCAGGATGAATAGGGACTTCATGGTGTCGTTCTCCTTTTTGCATTGCCTTACCTGGCTTCATGACCGGATTCCGCTGTGCTGCCAATTGCATAGCCGCTGCCCGCGCCGGCAAAGGGGAGCGCAAGCAAACCCGTGAGCTTGACGGCCTTGTCGCTGCCGGTGAGTCCCCGCACGCCGATCGCCATGCTCTCCTGCGGCAGGCGGGCGCGATCGCGATAGGTGCCGAACAGCCGGTCCCACCAGGGGAGATTGAAGCCGAAGTTGCTGTTCGCCTCGGTCGCCTCCATCGAATGGTGGATACGGTGCATGTCGGGGGTGACCAATACCCACCGCAGCAACCGGTCAACCGATTCGCGCAACCGGAGGTTGGCGTGATTGAACATCGCGGTCGCGTTCAGCAGCACCTCAAACACCAGTACCGCCGCCGCCGGCGCCCCGACCACCGCGATGACCGCGAACTTGATCAGCATCGACAGCAAGATTTCGATCGGATGAAAACGCGCACCGGTGGTGACGTCGAAGTCCGCATCGGCATGATGCACCCGGTGCAGGCGCCACAACAGCGGTACTGCGTGGAACATCACATGCTGCAAATAGATGGCACAGTCGAGTGCGATCACCGACAACGCGAATGCCCACCAGAACGGAATATCGAAGGCGTTCAGCAATCCCCAGCCACGTTCGGCGCTCAGCAGCGCGAATCCGACCGCCGCCAGCGGAAAGAGCAGGCGCAGGAGCAGGCTGTTCAACACCACCAGCGCCAGGTTGTGGAGCCAGCGGACCCGCCGCGTCAACAGCCTCGCCCGCCTGGGCGACGCCACTTCCCAGATCGCCATCAGAGCGAACATGCCGAAGAATGCGCCCAGCCGGATAGCCAACTCGTGACCAAGCGCCCATTCGTTGAATGTCATAATTACCCCTCGTAAAATCAAATCTTGGTCTGACCCACCAGTCAGGTATAATTCAACTACTCAACTAATGAGTTGAATAGTAGGAGATTGCAGTCGCGATGTCAACAGGAAATTTCAAACAGGACGTGCATGCCCAACTTGCACGAGTGGGGAAAGGGCTGTCCAACGGCAACCGGCTGGAATTGCTGGAGTTCGTCGCACAAGGGCCGCGCAGCGTGGACGAGCTCGCGACCATGACGCGGCTCTCGGTCGCGAATGCGTCGAAGCATCTGCAGGAACTGCGCCGCGCCGGGCTGGTACGGGCAAGAAAG
>JAYTDE010000696.1:0-1872 GCA_043736195.1 Burkholderiales bacterium
CGCGCCGCGGCCCTGCGCGATATCGAATTCGTGCGCAAGGCCGGCGGCGCCGAAGACCAGGCGGTGATCTGCGACATCCAGAAGGGCCTCTACAGCCGCGCCAACGAAGTGTTCACCTTCGGCCTGTTCGAGGGCGCGATCTCGCACTTTCACCGCTCGCTTGCCGCCGCACTGCAATCCTGACCGGCGGCCTGCGCGCACCTCTACGCCGGGCACCGGCAGCACGACTTCAATGAGCAGGGCAGGCGCGCCGCCAAAGCCCTGTAAGCTGCCCAAGCTCATTCATCCATAGGTTCCCCCAGGTGTCGCGCGCGCAAGTGCTTTTCCTCACAACGCTGGCGCTGCTCGCCTTCGCCGCAAACTCGCTCCTGTGTCGCTTAGCGCTCAAACACACGACGATCGATCCGGCGAGCTTTACCGCGATTCGCCTCATCGCCGGCGCCCTCACGCTCTGGCTGGTGGTGCGCATCCGCACGCGCTCCAGCACCACGCTCGGCAACTGGCCATCGGCGACTGCGCTATTCGCCTATGCGGCGACGTTTTCCTTTTCCTACGTGAGCCTGCCGGCGGCCGCCGGCGCCCTGCTGCTGTTCGGCGCGGTGCAGGTCACCATGATCGGCTACGGCCTGTGGGCCGGCGAACGCCCGGGCAAGACGCAGGCGCTCGGCCTGTGCGCGGCCTGCGCTGGCCTGGGTGCGCTGCTGCTGCCGGGGCTCGCGGCGCCGCCGCTGCAGGGCGCGCTGCTGATGCTCGCCGCCGGTGTCGCCTGGGGCATCTATTCCCTGCGCGGCAAAGGCGGCGGTGACGCCACCGCTGTCACCGCCGGCAACTTCCTGCGCGCCGCGCCGATGGCCGCATGCCTGGGCCTGGCGCTGCTGCCCTGGGCGTCGCTGGACATCGCGGGCTTCTGGTATGCGCTGGCCTCCGGCGCATTGGCTTCCGGCTTGGGCTATGCCCTGTGGTACACCGCCTTGCGCGGCTTGACGACGACCACCGCGGCCTCGGTTCAGCTTTCGGTACCGGTGATTGCCGCCGCCGGCGGCGTGCTGCTTCTGGATGAACCGCTCACATTGCGCCTGGTACTCTGCTCGATCGCGATTCTGGGCGGCATTGCGCTGGTCATTCTGGCCAAGCCGCGCTCGGCTTGAATTCGAACCAGACTCCACGCGGCCGCGACTTTCCATAACACCGGGGACGTCTATTTGCTGCCAACACAGCGGGAACACACAGCGGGAAACGCGATGTCCATCTTTGGCAATTCCTGATATATTGTTACCGCTATTGCGTCACCTGCAAACATCTGCAAAGAGGCCGCCAAATGGGCATGAACGTCAACCTGACCCCGCAACTGGAGGAAATGGTGCGCAACAAGGTGGCTTCGGGCCTTTACACCTCGGCCAGCGAAGTCGTGCGCGAGGCCCTGCGCCTGATGGACGAGCAAGATCAGATACGGGCGGTGCGCTTAGATCAGCTGCGCACGGAGATTCGCAAGGGACTCGAGAGCGGCGCTCGCGAGCACTGGGATGCGGATGCGATCAAGCGCCAGGCGCGGGCCCGCCGCTCTCCGGCCAAGATTGCCGAAAAGGCATAAATGGCGCGCGTGACCCGGAGGCCTCGGGCCGCCGAAGACATCGCGGAAATCTGGAACTACATCGCCGACGACAGCCCGGTGGCCGCCGACCGATGGATCGATCGACCGGATGCGCAGTTCCAACTCTTGGCTACACAGCCCACGATGGGCCGTGTTCGCTACGAACTGACAGCGGGGATGCGCAGCTTCCCGTTCGGCCGCTACGTCATCTTTTACGCGCTGATCGCCGATGAGATCGACATCGTGCGCGTGCTGCACTCGGCGCGCGACGTCGATTCGGC
>JAYTDE010000697.1:0-8732 GCA_043736195.1 Burkholderiales bacterium
AGGCCCTCGCGCAGGCCCGATTCGTGGGTGCCGCCGGCGGAAGTGGGGATCAGATTGACATAGGACTCACGCGCCGTGGCGCCGTCTTCAGTCCAGGCCACCACCCACTGCGCGCCCTCGCCTTCGGCAAAGGCATCATCGGCGGCGCCGACATACTTTTCACCTTCGAAATATGGAATCACCGGCTCGGCGCCGGACAAGGCTTCCTGCAGGTAGCCGCGCAGGCCGTCGCGATACAGCCAGGTCTGCACCTCGCCGGTTTTCTCGACCGTGAGGGTGACGGCAACGCCGCTCAAGAGTACCGCCTTGGAACGCAGGAGCCTGCGCAATTCCTCCAGCGGCACCGCGCCCGAATCGAAATACTTCGGGTCCGGCCAGGCGCGCACCAGCGTGCCGTGACGATCCGACTTGCCAATCCGCTTCAAGGGTTCGGCGACCTGGCCACCGCCACTGAACACGATGCGATGCTCAGCCCCGTCACGCCACACCACCACCTCAAGCCGGGTCGACAAGGCGTTGGTCACCGACACGCCCACGCCATGCAGGCCGCCGGAAAAGGTATAGGCACCGCCACCCTTCTTGTCGAACTTGCCCCCGGCATGCAGGCGCGTGAAGACGATCTCGATGACCGGCGCTTTTTCCTCGGGGTGCATGCCCACCGGAATGCCGCGGCCGTCGTCGGTCACCGACACCGAACCGTCGGCATGCAACACCACCTGCATGCCTTTCGCATGCCCGGCCAGGGCCTCGTCGGAGGCGTTGTCCAGCACCTCCTGGATGATATGCAGCGGGCTTTCGGTACGGGTGTACATGCCGGGTCGCTCGCGCACCGGCTCTAAGCCCTTCAAGACGCGGATCGAGGATTCGTTATATGCGTTTCTTGCCATTGTCAATATGCGGGACTGCGAATGTTGAGCCCGAGTTATCCACAGAACAGGTGGAAAAAACCGACGCGAAAACCAAAAAAGCCAAGCCAGTCAACGGTCTTGCTGGCGCGCTGAAAAATCAGGCAGGTCTTGACGGCTAGCCACAAAAAATCATGTTCGCAAGATCGAACACCATATTGGGTCGCAACCAGGCGGCAAAGGTGAGCGCGCCGAGACCGGTAGCCACGATCACCAGAGCGTAACGCCAAGCGCGCGCGGCCGGCAGCCAGCGCAACGATTGATCTGGCGCGGCGGGTTGCAACATCGATTCCTGGGGCATGGCTTGGGAGAGTTGAATCAAGCCAGCGCCGACTAGAAAGGCGCTGACTGCAGGGCCAAATTATACGCGGCCGGCTGCGCGCGGCCAACTCAGGCCCGCGCCTTCTCCAGCATGTCCCAACGCTCCAGTGCAACCAGGAGTTCGCGTTCAATCGCCTCGATACGCGCGCTGGCAGGCGCCACTTCGTGCGGCGCCTTGACGTAAATGTCGGGATCGGCCAGGCGCGCATTGAGGGTCGCCTGCTCGGCCTCAAGCGCGCTGATCTGCCTGGGCAGGGCTTCAAGCTCGCGCGCATCCTTGAACGAAAGCTTGGAGCGCCGCGCCTGTGCCACGGGCGCGGCCGCCCTGGCGCTCGCCGGTTCTGCGGCCACCGGCGCGCCCTTGCCCGACCCCTGGGCACGGCGCGCAAGCACCGCCTGCCATTCACTATAGCCACCCGGATTTGCCGTCCAGCGGCCATCGCCTTCGAACGCCAGCACCTCGGTGACGACGTTGTCGAGGAACACGCGGTCATGGCTGACCAGAATCACCGTGCCTGAATAGTCCTGCAGCATCGTTTCGAGCAATTCCAGTGTATCGATATCGAGATCGTTGGTCGGTTCGTCGAGCACCAGCAGGTTGGCCGGACGCGCAAACAGGCGCGCCAGCAACAGTCGATTGCGCTCGCCGCCGGACAAGGCACCCACCTTGGCCTGGGCGCGCTCGGGCGGAAACAGGAAGTCGGCCAGGTAGGTCATCACATGCTTGCGTGCCACGCCGTCCGGTCCGCCGGTTTCGACCCAATCGGAGCCCGGGCTGATGGTGTCGATCAGGGTCGCTTCGTCATCGAGCACGGCGCGAAACTGGTCGAAGTAAGCAATCTCGAGCCGCGTGCCCAGGCGCACCTCACCAGTATCCGGTTCGAGCTGGCCCAGCAGCAAGCGAATCAGGGTCGACTTGCCCGCGCCGTTCGGCCCGACGATGCCGATCTTGTCGCCGCGCATGATGGTGGTGGTGAGTTCGCGCACGGCCGTGACTTTCTCCCAGCCCTTCGACACCGCGGTGAATTCCGCCACCAGCTTGCCCGAGCGCGCCGAGTTGTCGACCGCCAGCACCACCGCACCCTGACGTTCGCGGCGTTCGCTGCGCGCACGGCGCAGGCGTTCCAGCCGTCGCACCCTGCCTTCGTTGCGCGTGCGGCGCGCCTCGACGCCCTTGCGGATCCACACTTCCTCGGCCTTGAGAAACTTGTCGAATTTCGCGTTGACAACGCGCTCGACTTCAACCTGCTCCGCCTTGCGCGTCTGGTAAGCGGCAAAATTGCCGGGAAACGACAACAGGCGGCCGCGATCGAGTTCGACCACCCGCGTGGCCACGCGGTCGAGGAACGCGCGATCATGGGTGATCAACAGCACCGCGCCGCGAAAGCCGACCAGCAAGTCCTCAAGCCAGGCGATGCCTTCGATATCCAGATGATTGGTCGGTTCATCGAGCAACAGGAGTTCGGGGTCGCCCACCAGCGCACGGGCCAGCGCGATACGCTTCTTGGTGCCGCCGGAGCAATCGCCCACCACCGCGTCGGCGGCCAGCCCCAGGCGCGCAAGCGCCGCCTCGACCCGCCGCGGCACGTCCCAGGCGCCGGTTTCGTTCATGCGCGCTTCCAGCGCACCGAGACCCGCCAGCGCCCCGGGCTCATCGGCACCACGCGTGAGAAGCTCTTCGTATTGCGCCAGCAACGCGCTTTGCAGGGCCAGCCCGCCGGCAACCGACGCAAACACTGTGTCGGTCGGGAGCAGGTCGGGTTCCTGATCGACTACCGTCAGGCGCAGCCCGGGCCGCAACCATACAGTTCCATCGTCGAGCCTGCGCTTGCCCGCGAGCACCGCCAAGAGGCTCGACTTGCCGGCGCCATTGCGCCCGATCAGCGCGACCCGCTCGCCGCTATCGATCGCGAAATCCGCGTGATCAAGCAGCGGCACATGGCCATAGGCCAGGTCTGCTGCATCCAGTGTTGCCAGCGGCATGGTGGTGGTCCTGACGACTTGCGGTGGCGCTCAGTCGCGCCAGGGCTCGGCGATCTCGATCAAATTGCGATCGGGGTCACGCAGGTAAATCGAGCGGATCGGCCAGCGCGCGCCGGTGCGCTTGACCGGGCCGAGCTCGACCGGGATATTCAATGCGGAAAGATGCGCCATCACCTGTCCCAGTGGCACAGCAGCGATCAGACATATGTCGAGTGAGCCAGGCGTAGGCAGCGTGGCATAGATGTCGGTGACGTTGGCATCTCCGGCCTGATGCAGATTGAACTTTTGGTCGCCGAAGCGCAGTGCCTTGCGCTGCGGCTTGGGCGGCTCACCGAAGGTTTCCAGCCGCATGCCGAGCGCGCGGGTGTAGAAATCGATGGTCGCAGCGAGGTCGCGACAAGTGATAACGATGTGATCGATGCTTTGGATCATGGGGTGACGGGATAGACCGCGAGACCTGCGACGGTTCGCGCAATCCCCGGATGCTTGGAGGAAGAAGGCGCGCATCATACCAGCGCACCCGCTCCGCAATCCGGATTCACTCCGCCGGCATATTGCGCACTGCATTTGAGAGGTGCGGCTTCTCGTTAAAATCCACGCCCTGCCCCCCCGCGCCGTAGTTCAATGGGTGCTTTCAGAGAGGGAAACACCGTGCCGCGACTCACTTGCGACTCACCCCGTGGCGCCCGAGCAAACGCGCGGTTTTTGAGCACGACCAAGCGACGTGAATTCACAACTCCTCGACACGCACGCGATGTGTACCGGAATGTCGAAAAAGTCAGGGTTGAATTGAAAAAACTAAAATCCGTTTTTAGTTTTGCATGATGTATGCGCCGCGCCAACTTGTATCCGCCTTGCGGCCGTGTCGGCACCATGGCAGAAAATGCGAGTCTGGGGCCGATGGGTATAATGAGGTAATACTTACCAATACTCCCGTTTTGAGGTTCCGCTTATGACGACCTCCGCCGTTCGTCCGGTTGCGATCAAGATCGACGATGACACTCGTGACCGCCTGAAACGACTCGCCGCCACGCGTCAGCGCACGCCCCACTGGCTGATGCGCGAGGCAATCTCCCAGTATGTCAATCGCGAGGAAAAGCGCGAGGCGTTCCGCCAGGACGGCATCAACGCCTGGAACGAATACCAGTCAACCGGCCGGCATGTGACTTTTGAAGAAGCCGATGCCTGGCTCGCAAAGCTGGAATCGGGGCAGGACGTCGAGCCCCCGGAATGCCACGACTGATCTGGTCGCCGTCGGCTCTCGCCGATGTTCAGCGACTCTATCGTTTCCTCGCCCGGAACAACATCGACGCGGCCCGGCGTGCAGTCAAATCTATCCGCGAGCGCGTGAAAGTGCTCGCACTACAGCCTGGCATCGGTCGACCGGCAGAAGACATGGAACCCGAATACCGCGAGTGGATCATCGACTTCGGCGGCAGCGGCTATGTTGCCCTGTACCGCTACGAAGCGGATACAGCGGTGATTCTGGCCATTCGCCACCAACGGGAAGCGGGCTATTGACGTAGCCCGACAATCCCGACATTTGTCGTCTTCATCCGTCTCGCTGCCAGACGCGCAGCGGTATCCGGTCGGCAATCATGCGCTCCTGGTCGATCCCTCGCCGATGCCTGCGCACGGCATCGCGCAGCGCAACCCACGCATCGGGCGCCAGCGTCGCTTCCATTTCGCTCACTTTACCCGTGATCGGACTAACGCCGGGACTCCGCGCGTGATCAGTCGTGGCGTCGCCTCGCGGGCGACCAAACACGGAAGCCGGCATTTTTTGCACGTCACTTGCCCCCTGCGCCCGACGTAGTTATCCTACACTTTCTATTCGTGTAGTATAACTTTATGGATCGCTACGTTGACCTGTCATTGACGGCGCAAACGACCTACGCGGAAACGATGGAGGTCGTCCAGGCACAGACGCTGATGCGCAGCATCGCACACCTGAATGGCTCCTTTGCCAAGAAGCGCGTCAAGGGTTCAATCTACTGGTATTTCCAGTTCCGGGACATCGATCAAAGTGTCAGACAAATCTACATCGGCCCGCACAGCGAGCGCATCCAGCGCTTGATGAAGATTGCCGATACCCCGGTCCAGTCCCACCCAAACGCGCTGGCGCGCGCGGCGATCCAATTGGGCTGCGCGAGTATCCTGCCAAAGCATTTCTCGGTGATCAGACGCTTGTCCGAATACGGCTTCTTCAAGGCCGGCGGCGTACTCATTGGAACCCACGCGTTTATCGCCATGGGAAACCTGCTGGGGGTGTCATGGACGGACGGCGCCAGGACCCAGGACGTGGATTTCGCGCACGCCGGAAAGAACATTTCGGTCGGACTACCGGCCGACATCAAGGTCGATATTCACGCGGCGATCGACTCTCTCGAGATGGGGTTGCTGCCGATCCAGTCATTCAAGGGCGGCGCCGGGGCCACCTATCTCAATCCGGCGGAACCCGAGTTGCGGATCGATTTCCTGACAACGATCGGGCGGGAAGGCGACGAGCCGTTTAATTTTGAAAAACTCAACATCGCGCTACAGCCATTGAAGTTCATGGAATTTTCGCTGGAAAACACGACGCAGGCGACACTGCTATCGCGCGATGGTGCGCTGCTAGTCAATATTCCCTCCCCGATCCGTTATGGCCTCCACAAGCTCGTTGTCCATGGCGAGCGCGGTGAAGCGTTCAGGACCAAGGCGACAAAGGACGTTCTCCAGAGCGCGGCTTTGATTTCCTGGTACGCCAATCACGAACCGGACAGGCTGCATGCCACGCTCGAAGATTTGATGGCGCGCGGCCCCGGTTGGCGCAAGCGCGCCAAACAAGGCATTGACGCGGTGATAAAACTCGATCCCACACTTGGGCCTTACCTGCTCTACCGGACCGCCAAACGGGCCGTCTCAAGAGTGCGCGGTCGCTGATGGCCGCTGGCGTGCGTGATCCTTCTTGCGCCGATGCGGATGTCCCGCAACCTTTTGTTCGCCGATATCAGCCGGCAGCGAATTTCACGAGTGCTTGAGCATCTCCGTGCTTACTTGGAACGCAGCAATGCCTCTGCAAATGCCGCGAGGGCATCTGCGAGCCGCTGCACCGTTTCCGGCGGTGGCAAGGGCACCTTGAGGCTGCGTGCGCCGGTGGCGGGGTCACGCTCAACCCACGGGTGGTTAGCTGCGCCCTGGTCCGGGGCGGTCAGTGCCGATACCAGTTCCGCGCCGATCTGCAGAAGCCCGGACCACGGATCGGGACTGGCTGCCTTTGGCGGAATTTCGCTGGCGTTGGCCGGTGGTGCACTGTCGCTTGCAACACCGTTCGTTTGGTCGGTCAATCCGATTGCGCGTGTTTCCTCGGGCGCCGCGGCAACGTTGACCGCCTCTTCCATCGGCACCATCGCCTCGCCTTCGCCCATGCGACCGGTGACGTTTTCGACATCCTTCATGAAGCGATTCAGGCGCGAGCCACCCAGCGAAATCTCACCGGTGCCGCCGTCGAGAATGCCGGCCGACAGGGAGCGCTTGAAGGCGAGCACCGACAGCATGCCCTCCTCGATGGTTCCCTTGGACACGTAGTTGACGATCTGCACCGGGCTCTTCTGCCCCATGCGGTGGATCCGCGCGATGCGCTGTTCAAGCACCGCCGGATTCCACGGCAGATCCATGTTCACCAGCGTCGATGCGTGCTGCAGGTTGAGTCCGGTACTGCCTGCATCGGTCGAAAGGAAGACGCGGCATTGCGGGTCATCGCGAAAGCGCTCCACCAGCGCCGGCCGCTTTTCCGACGGCACGCCGCCGTGAAAGCTCACATAGCCGATGCCCCGCGCAAGAAGCCGACGGATGACGATCTCGTGCGTCCGCGTCCATTGGCTGAAGACCACGGCTTTGGCTTCCGGCTGGACGAAAACACCGTCAAGCAATGCCGCCAATTCGTCGGCCTTGACGCCGTGATCGGTCTCCTGGTCCAACAAAAAGGTGCTGTTGCACGACATGCGCATGTTCTGCAAGGCGCAGGTGAGGCGGCGCTGGTCCTGGTCGGACAGAAATTTCATCTTGCGCCAGCGCACAATGATTTTCGACACGATTTCAGCATTCTCGTTATGAAACAGCATCTGCATCTCGGTCATCGGCACCAGCACGTTCTGGTCGGTGCGGCTCGGCAACTGCAACAGCACCTCGGACTTGCGCCGGCGGATCATGAGCGGGCCCAGGGTCTGGCCGATTTTTTCGAGCCGGGTATAGCCCGTGACACGCCCGCCTTCATCCTTGACCTGATGCTCGTGCAACAGCTTCCAGGTGGGGCCCAGGCGATGCTGGTCGACGAACTGCACGATGGATATGAGTTCTTCGAGCTTGTTCTCCAGCGGCGTGCCGGTCAGCACGATCGCATAGGGACTGTCGATGCGCTTGAGCGCTTTCGCGGCGATGGTGTTCCAGTTCTTGACGCGCTGCGCTTCATCGACGATCACCAGTTCCGGCGCCCACGCTGAGATCAGGTCGAGGTCGGACTTGAGCTTTTCGTAGTTGGTGATCTTGACTGAATCATCCTCGGCGTATTCCTTCTGCCGCTGCGCGCGGCCACCGGCGATCACGCGCGACGCGCGTCCGGAAAAGCGGGCGATCTCGCTTTGCCATTGGTACTTGAGCGAGGTCGGGCAGACCACCAGCACCTTTGACACGCCGAAATGCCGCGCCAGAATCTCGGTGGCCGCGATCGCCTGAATGGTCTTGCCCAGGCCCATCTCGTCGCCGATCAGCGCGCGCCCGGCGCGCACGGCAAACAGCGCGCCTTCGGCCTGGTACGGGTATAGCGGACCCTTGAGCAGTTTCGCCAGCCGCGGGTCGGCCGCGCCGCGCGGGAATATTTCATCAAGCGATGCATTGCGCCGCGCGGCATCCCGGCTTCCGGCGACGAAGTCGAGCGCGTCGTCATACGCGCGCAGTTCGTGCCCTGACTTCGCGGCTATGGCCAGAATACGATCCAGTTGATCGAAACTCCTCTCCGGCAACTGCCATTTTTTGGACACGTCGAACAACGCTGCCGCTGCCTTCGCCAGCGCCGCCGGACAATCCGTGCCGGCGCGAAAATGGATCGTGCGCACGCCGTCATTGCGCAAATAGAGTTCCGAAAACGCGGGTTGGTAGCCACGGGTGAATGCCGCCTTGGCGCCGCGCTTCCTTTCAAGGCGTGCCAGCGTGAATTCAATGTGCTTGCAGGTCCCCAACTCGTTGGTCGCGTAGTCGGGGCAGGCGCAAAAGTTGTCGCCCGGACGCAACCCGCGGATCGCCACATAGTATTTCGACTTCGACTCCGGGTTGGCTACGCGGAATTCGGAGAAAAACGGCTCAGCCCCGATATTCTCAAGACCGAACACCTGCTCGCGCCCGAACTGCCGGCGCAAGGCGCGTTGCCATTCGACCGGCGATAGACCGGGCGGCGCGTGTGTCCGGGCGAGTTTGGGTTCCCTTGCTGCCTTGGCTGGTTTCTTCTTGCGATTCATTTTTAAGTACCACCTACATAAACAAACA
>JAYTDE010000698.1:0-5053 GCA_043736195.1 Burkholderiales bacterium
GCGTAACGGATCGAACTCGAACTCTCGACGCGGTCCAGATAGATCGCCAGGTCCGCATCCGGCGCCAGTGCCCCGAGCACCGCGGTTTCACCGCTGGCCTCGACCAGGCCTGCCAGCACCGGGCGCACCAGTTCGGCCAGCTCGCGCCCGGCCATGGCCCGCATCGACAGCGCATGGATGCGCGGGCCCAGGCAATAGCGACCGGCGGCGTCGCGCACCAGACAGCCTTCGGCGCAGAGGCCCGCGAGCAGGCCGACCAGGCTGGTCTTGGGCGAGTCGGTGATGCGCGCCAGGTCCGAAAGAGTGGCGCCCACACGCGTGCCGGCGATTGAATCGAGAATGGTGAAAATCCGCCCGACCGATTGCGGGCCGGCGCGTTGCATGGAAGCGCTCGCAGCGGTCGTCGCAGGCGCGGCAATGATGAGGGATCTGGCTGTGCGCATATTGGTATGGTGTTCGCAAAACCCATGGTATATTGGCTTGACGCCAGACGCAACCTGCGAATCGCAGAGCGCATTCCCGCGTGATGGCGCCAAACGCGCCGTTTCCGCAAAACACCCGGCAACGCGGGCAGGACTGCGAATTGCGCCGGGCACAGCAGTTGTCGAACCCCAGGAGGCCCGCTTGCCCGCCCTCGAACTCAGCGTCGAAAACCACATCGCGACCCTGCTCCTGAACCGGCCGGAGGCTAAGAACGCACTCAACGCCGAAATCAGCGACGGCCTCGAAGCGGCCTTGCAGAAGATCGGCGCCGATCGCGAGATTCGCGCGGTCATCATCAGCGGCGCCGGCGGTGCCTTTTGCGCCGGCGGCGATGTGCGCGCGATGAACGCCAGTGCCGGCCAGATGACCGCCGAAGCGCGTCGTACCAGCATGCAGCGCCATCACCGCAACGTCAGGATGCTGGCCGCACTTGATCGCCCGGTGATCGCCGCGGTCGACGGCCCGGCCTTTGGCGCCGGCTTTTCCCTCGCATTGCTGGCCGACATGGTGATCGCCACGCCGCGCGCGCGCTTTTGCATGGCCTTCGCGCGCATCGGCCTGATCCCGGACTTCGGTGCCCTGTACACGCTGCCACGTATCGTGGGCATGGCGCGCGCCAAGGAGATCATGTTTTCAGCGCGCGAGATCGGTGCGGTGGAAGCGCGTGAACTGGGGATCGTGCTGGAATTAGCCGAGGTCGAAGCGCTGCTGCCGCGCGCGCGCGCACTGGCCACGGCATTGGCCAGTGCATCGCCGCTGGCCTTGTCGCTCACCAAGAATGCGCTCAACAGCTCTCTGGGCAGCGATCTTACGACCATGCTCGATATCGAAGCCGCCGGCCAGGGCATCGCCGGCGCCAGCGACTATGCGAAAGAATCGTTCCGCCGCTTCGCCGCGCGCGAGCCGGCACGCTTTGTGTGGCCGGCACCCGGACCTGTCGAAAAATGAAGGAGGTGCAGCATGCTTGACTACGCGAAAGTACGCAACTGGCAATCGGCAGAGATCCGCCACACCTACACCCCGAAGGACGTCATGCTTTACGCCCTGGGCGTGGGCATGGCGCAGGATCCGCTGGATCGCGAGGAGTTGCGCTATGCGACCGAGAACGATCTGCGGGTCCTGCCCAGCATGGCCGCGGTGCTGGCTTCGCCGGGCTTCTGGATACGCGATAACCCCGAGGTCGGCATCGACTACGTGCGCCTGGTGCACGGCGAACAATCGGTCACCCTGCACCAACCGCTGCCGGCGGGCGGCACCGTGCTCGGCACCACCCGCGTCACCCGCGTGGTCGACAAGGGCGAAGGCAAGGGCGCGCTGGTGCATTCCGAGAAAACCCTCACCGACGCCGCCACAGGCGCCCTGTTAGCAACCTGCGAGTCGGTGACCTTTTGCCGTGCCGATGGCGGCTTCTCGGCCAATGGCGGTGGAGATGCGCCGGGGCCGGCACCCAGGGCCACGCCCGAGACCGCGCCGGAACTGACGCTGGACTTCCAGACGCGTCCGGAAGCGGCGCTGATCTACCGCCTTTCCGGTGATATCAACCCGCTGCACTCGGACCCCGAGGTCGCCGCCCGTGCGGGCTTCGCGGCCCCGATCCTGCATGGCCTTGCTACTTACGGCGCGGCCTGCCATGGCCTCATCAAGGGCTATTGCGGCTACCACCCGGCGCGCCTCAAATCGATCAGTGCGCGCTTTTCCGCGCCGGCCTATCCGGGCGACCTGATCCGCCTTGAGTGCTGGCAGGTTGGCAACGAAGTGGCGTTTCGCGCGCGCGTGCCGGCGCGCGAGGTGACCGTGCTTTCGCATGGCCGCGCTGTCTGTTTGCCGGCTTGAGCCGGCCCGTGTTGAAGAACGTGCAGCCACGAATTGTTTTAGCGTAGTATCACAAGCACAACTTGCCGGTCTCGCAGCATGGCTATCCATGGCGCGAGCGGAACAATCAAAATACGAGGAGACCACCATGCGCAATGCGCGTTCGGTAATCACGACACTGATGTTATCGCTGGCAGCGCCCGCGGCGCTGGCACAAGCGGTCGACGGCCCCAAGGTCGAATGGAAACTCGCCACCTGGGGCAAACCGCGCGCGATCACCGCCGGCATCGAGCTCCTGGCCAAGCAGGTCGGCGAGCGCACCGGCGGCAAGTTCAACATCACCATCGGCTACAGCACTTTCGGCGGCGAGCGCGAATTGCTGGATATCCTGAACGCGGGCGGCCTGCAGTCGACCATGATGTGCTCCTCCTACCACCCGGACAAGACGCCGGCCTACGGAGCGCTGGACCTGCCGTTCCTGCCGCTGCCGGACTTCGAGACCCAGTGGGCGGTGCACGACGCCTTCCATGCGCACCCGTACATCCAGCAGGAGCTCGCCAAGTGGAACGCGATGCCCTATTCGGCCAACCTCTTGCCACAGTACGAACTGGTGGGCCGCGGCACGGCGCCCAAGACGCTCGCCGATTTCAAGGGCATGCGGGTGCGCGCCCTGGGCGGCCTGGGCGAGGCGATGAAGAACCTGGGCGCGGTGCCTACCTCGGTACCGTCCACCGAGGTCTACACCTCGATGGAGCGCGGCACGGTGGATGCCGTCTCGTTCCCCACCACCTACGCGCACGTTTCATTC
This sequence comes from Burkholderiales bacterium, assembly GCA_043736195.1. Lineage (GTDB taxonomy): Bacteria > Pseudomonadota > Gammaproteobacteria > Burkholderiales > JAEUOS01 > JAEUOS01. The sequence goes on from JAYTDE010000698.1 coordinate 3,104, forward strand.
AAGACCTACGAAATCGGCAGCTGGTACACCACCAACCTGGCGCCGGGCACGGTGGCCTGCCCTACCCTCTTCAACAAGAACGCATGGGCGCAATTGCCGCCGCAGTACCAGAAGCTGCTGATGGAGTTGCGGCCGCGCGTGCGCGACGCCCTGATCGCGGCCTACCGGCAAGCCGACGAAAAGAACTATCCGCTGCTCAAGCGCAGGCTCACCTTCATCACCTACACCCCGGCCGAACTGGCCGAGTTCCGCAAGTTGGGCGGGCAGCCGGTATGGGACAAATGGGTGGCCGAGACGAGCGCCAAGGGCATTCCGGCCAAGGAGTTGCTGCAACTGATCGTCGATAGCTCGGCCAAGGCGCAGAAGAAATAGGCGCACGGGACCGCGACCGCGAAGCGCCATGGCGGGCCCCTCCGAAGCCACTTCCGCAGCGCCGCGCCCGCCGGCCGGCGCGCCCTTGCTGGCGCGCGCCGACTGGTGGACCGCGCAGCTCGAAGACGCCCTCAACTTCTTAGCCGCGGTCGCCATCTTCGGCGTGATGGCGTTCGGCATCGTGCAGATTCTCGGCCGCAGCATCTTCAGCGGCCTGCACGCGATGCTCCCGACAATTCCGCGCTTCGCCATCCACGGCTATATCGACTACGTCCAGTTCATCGCGGTGTTCTACGCCATGCTGGGCCTGGCCTATTGCCAGCGCGTTGGCGGGCATATCCGCATGGAAATCGTGCTGGCCGCGATGCGCGGGCGGCTGGCCTGGTTTTTCGAGACCGTGGCGACCCTGGTGGCCATCGCGGTGACGGTGCTGCTGATCATCGGCACCTGGGACAACTTTTACAACGCCTGGTCCAAGGGCGACTCGTCGATGGACATCAAGCTGCCGCTGTGGCCAGCCAAGCTGGTGGTGCCAGTGATGCTGGCGGTGCTGCTATGGCGCCTGGGCTTGCAGCTGTGGGGTTACCTGCGCATGCTTGGCGACCCGTCGCGCACCCCGCTGGCGGTGCCGGTGGCCGAGACGGTCGAACAGGCGGCACGACGCGAAATCGCGGAAACATTGCACCTGACCGAACCCGACACCATGCGGCCCGGCCGCCAGCGACCTTAAGCCATGACCCCGCTTGCCATCGGCATTCTGGGTGCCAGCGCGCTGGTTCTGCTGGCAATACTCGGCGTGCGCATCGCCTACGCCGCCGCCTTCGTCGGCACCATCGGCCTGATCATCCTGATGGGCAACCCCTACGCCGCACTGGTGGCGGCGGGCACCATCCCCTTCGCCAAGAGCACCAGCTATGAGCTCTCGGTGCTGCCGATGTTCATCCTGATCGGCTACCTGGCCTACTACGCCGGCATGACGCGCACCAGCTTCGAGGCGGCCAAGCGCTGGTTCGGCTGGCTGCCCGGCGGCCTTGCGGTGGGCACCATCTTCGCCGTGGCGGCGTTCTCGGCGGTGTCCGGCGCCAGCACGGCGGCGGCCGCGGTGTTCGCGCGGGTGGCGATTCCGGAGATGCTGCGCGAAGGCTACAACCGCAAGCTGGCCGCCGGCGTGGTGGCGGCCGGCTCGACACTCGACTCGCTGATCCCGCCCTCGGCGCTCTTGGTGATCTACGGCATCATCGTCGAGCAGTCGATCGGCGATCTGTTGATCGCCGGCTTCGTACCCGGCATCATTTCCGCATTGGTGTACTGCGCGATCGTCATCATTCGCTGCAAGATCGATCCCTCGCTGGGGCGACCGATCACCGGCTACAGCTGGAAACAGCGCTTCGAATCGCTGCCGCCGACCGCGCCGATCTGGATCGTGATCGTGCTGATCTTCACCTCGATGCTGTACGGCTGGGCCACGCCGACCGAGGCCGGCGCCCTCGGTGCCTTCTCGACCCTGATGTTCGCCTGGTACCACCGTATGACCTGGGGCCAGTTTCGCGGCGCCATGCTGGAGACGGCCAAGCTCAC
>JAYTDE010000699.1:0-2666 GCA_043736195.1 Burkholderiales bacterium
ATCAGGTAGCCGACGCCGCTGGAGGCGACGATCAGCTCCGCCCCCACCAGCGATTGCCAGCCCAGGCCCGCACTCACGCGCACCCCGGCAATGATCGACGGCACTGCCGCTGGCAGCAGCACCTGGGTGATCATGCGTGCACTCGACAGCCCCAGCATGCGTGCCGCTTCGATCAGATAGGGCTCGACCTGCTTGGCGCCGCGGTAGGCATTGACCACGCAGGGCGGAAATGCGCCGGCAAAGATGATCAGCGTCGGCCCGCCAATCCCGGTGCCGAACCACAGCGCGGCAAACGGCACCCAGGCGATCGGTGCGATATAGCGCAGGGCCTCGAACAGCGGCGTGACGATCGCATCGAGCGTGCGGAACCAGCCCATCAAGAGGCCCAGCGGCAGACCGACCAGCACCGCCAGACCGAAGCCGAGCAGATAGCGGCCGATACTGGAAGTCAAATGGGTTTGCAGTGTGTAGCCGGCAAACGGGTCCTGGGTCAACTTGATGAACTGCAGTACCACGTCGCCGGGGCTGGGCATGAAGGTCCTGGGCATCAACCCGGAGGCGGCAATCGCCCACCACAAGCCAAAAAAGCCGACAAGACCGATGGCATGCAGGCGCCAGCGCGTGCCGGCTTCGAGCGGGGTGCGCGCATCCGTAGTGTTCATGGTCTTGGCGCTGGCCTGGCTCACGATGTCCTCCAGCGCATCACGCGCTGCTCGATCTTGCCAAGCAGCCAGGTCGAGGTGGCGCCGGACAAGGCTACGAACAACATGCCGGTGAGAATCATCGCCGGGAAAATGTCCTGGGAAGCCACATTGAGCACCGTGCCCAGACCCGACAGCGCCCCCACCAGTTCGGCCGCCACCAGCGTGGTCCACGAGGCCTGCAGCGAGAGTCTGAGGCCGGTGAAGATCAGCGGCGCTGCCGCCGGCACCAGCACACCGAACACGAAACGCGGACCGCGCACCCCGAGCATGCGTGCCGCCTCGATCATGAAGGGTTCGATGTTGCGGATCCCGGCATAGGTGTTGATCACCGATGGCACAAAGGCCGCGAAGAAGATCACCATGATCTTGGCCGCGTCACCGAGGCCCAGCCAGACGATGGCGAGCGGAATCCACGCCAGCGGCGGAATCGGCCGGACGATCAGGAAGATCGGATTGAGCAGCGCCTCGGCGCGCCGGTTCCAGCCCATCAGGAGGCCCAGCGGCACGCCCACCGACACTGCCACCGCAAAGCCCATCAGCACCAGCTTGAAGCTTTGCAGCACGTGCTGGTGGATGCGCGCATCGGCATACCCGGTCATGGCGATCTGCCTGACCGCCTTGCAAAATTCGGCAGGGTTGGGAAAGCGCGCGGAGCCGACCCAGCCAGTGGCCGAGGTAAACAGATACCAGAGCGCGACCACCACAAGCAGCGTGGCCAGGCCGATGGCAGTGCGTTTGTTCATCGCGCCGAGCTTCCCGCCAGGGTGTGCAACTGCGCCAGCAATGCGTCCGGGATCGTCGTACCGTTTACGGTGGCCTTGGTCGCGAGTTGATTGCGCCGGTAGCCGGGCACGCGCACATCCTCATCGGCCAGCATCGCCGTGAGCAGGGTTTCGACACGCTCGTAGTAGACATCGTTGCCGGCCAGCGCGTTGGGGTCGATCACGATGAACGCCTGCCCCAGCTTCGGGCGATTGCCCTCGGCCACAAAAAACGAATCGGCCTCGAAACCGAATTGCGCGCCGGTGAGTGCCACCACCATTAGTTCGACCATCAGGGCAAGCATCGCGCCTTTCGTGCCACCTGCCGGCACCATCATGCCTTCGAGGGCTGCCTTCGCGTCAGTCGTGGGCTGACCATGTTTGTCCAGCGCCCAGCCGAGCGGAATCGCTTCACCTTTTTGCGCCGCCACCATGATCTTGCCGCGCGCGACTTCAGACAGCGAAAGGTCGATGGATATCGGCGATCCGTTCTTGCGCGGGAATATCGCTGCGATCGGATTGGTGCCGAACAGCGGGCGCGTGCCACCGGCCATCGGCATGGCCGACGGCGAATTTCCCATCGCGATACCGACACATCCACTTTTGGCAACGGCCTCCAGGTGATAGGCGGCGACGCCGAAATGGTGGCTGTTGGTCACCCCGGCAATGGCCACGCCGAATTCGCGGGCGCGCGTGATGGCTTCGGCGATCGCCAGATCACAGGCGGGAAACGCCAGGCCATTGCCGGCGTCGACCAGCACCGCGCCGCCCTTGCTGCGTGACACGCTGGCTACCGCTTTGCCATCCGCACGGCCGTTCGCAAGGAACCCGGCGTACTGCGGCACCCTTGAGACGCCATGTGAGGCCAGGCCTTGCGCGTCGGCGGTGACCAGCGCACGGGCAGTGGAAGCGGCCATCGCCGCACTGGCGCCGGCACGTTCTAGCGCTGCTTGCGCCAGCCTGCTCAGCTCGGGAATTTGAATGGTTGCCATTTCGCAGGGTGTCAGTCGGGTTTGATGCCTGCGTCCTTGACCAGCTTGGTCCAGCGCGCGCCTTCATCACTCAGGAACTTGGTGAATTCCTCCGGCGTGCCGCCTTCGGCGAAGGCGTAGGCCTTCTGCAGGCGGTCGATCACGTCCGGTGCCTTCAGCGCCTTGTTGATCTCTTCGTTGAAGCGCCGCACGATGGCAGGGGGGGTGCC
>JAYTDE010000700.1:0-7872 GCA_043736195.1 Burkholderiales bacterium
AAGCAGGCGCAAAGCCGCATGAAAATGCTGGCCAAGATGGAAGAGCTGGCGCCGATCCACGCATCCTCGCCCTTCTCGTTCGAGTTCCGCGATCCGGTATCGACCCCCAATCCCCTCCTGGTGATGGAAGACGGCATTGCCGGCTACACCCTGGACGATGGCCACACCAAGCCGATCGTCTCCAACATCAAGTTCTCGTTGACCCAAGGCCAGCGCATCGGCCTGCTGGGGGTGAATGGCGCCGGCAAGTCGACCCTGATCAAGAGCATCGCCGGCGACATACCGTTGATCGATGGCGTCGCTAACTTCGGCAAAGGTCTGGTGGTCGGCTATTTCGCGCAGCACCAGGTGGAAATGCTGCGCCACGACGAATCGCCGCTGTGGCACATGGTCAAGCTGGCACCCAACACGCGCGAGCAGGAACTGCGCAACTTCCTGGGTGGCTTCAATTTTCCCGGCGACATGGTGACGCAATCGATCAAGCCGTTTTCCGGCGGCGAGAAGGCGCGCCTGGCCTTAGCGCTGATCGCCTGGCAGCGCCCCAACCTGCTGCTGCTGGACGAACCGACCAACCACCTCGACCTCGAAACGCGCGAGGCCCTGACGGTGGCGCTGGCGCAATTCGAAGGCACCCTGGTGCTGGTGTCGCATGACCGCCACCTGCTGCGCGCCACCACCGAGGAATTCATGATCGTGGCCGATGGCGGCTTGCGGCCCTTCGATGGCGACCTCGACGACTATCGCGACTGGCTGTTCAAAACGCGCCTGGGCAAAGTGGAAGCCAAGCCGGTCGAGGTGAAGCCGGCCACGCCGGTGGCGCCCAAGCCGACTGCGGTAGCAGCCAGCGGACCAGTCGCGGGCGCCGCCCGGCAGGAACAAAAACGCGCCGACGCGCAAGAGCGCCAGCGCCGTGCCAACCAGGCCAAACCGCTGGAAACCCGCATCAAGCGGCTGGAAGAGCAGATGGCGAAACTCACCGCCAAGAAGGCTGCGGTTGACGCGCGCTTGGCCGGCAGCGAGATTTATGAAGAAGCAAAGAAGGAAGAGCTGAAAAGTGTGATGCTTGATCAGGCTTATCTTGCGAAGGAATTGGCGCAGATCGAGACCGAGTGGCTGGAGAAGCAGGCCGAGCTGGAGACGATGACCGCTGCGTGAGAGGGGCCGTGGCGCTGTGGAGTGCGTTTTTATCCGTTATTTTTGTGGTTTCGCAAAAAAACGGATAAGCATCCGGCGTCTGGCGCGGATGGCACTCGTTTAAGCGTTTGTTATCCTCACGTAAGCGCATAGGCGCTAACTCAAAAGCTGCAGCGTTTTTCTCCCCCCCCTTCAAGGGGAGGGTTGGGGTGGGGATGGGGGTGTTTCCGATGAAACAAGGTCCCTATCCCCCTCCTGACCTCCCCCTTGAAGGGGGAGGAATGCGCAAAGTTGGCGCTTATGCGCGTAAGCGGGAGTCCAGTGCATTGCCACGCACAAAAACCTGGATTGCCGCCCCGTCGGGAATGACCCGGCTTTAGCATTGCCCGTGGTTTACCCGGTCAAGCGCTATTCCGCCTGGCGCGGATGCATCGCCAGCCACTGCGTGGGCGTGTACGCCCGCACCGGGCTCGACGCAAAATCGCGCAGGTTGCGGGTGATGATCGCCTCGGCACCGGCATGCAGGGCGGCTTCCGCCAACACCGCATCCTCGAAATCGGGCGTCTTGCTTTTCAGCGCCCCGTCCAGCACCGCGCGGTTGACCGGCGCCACCTCGAACAGAACCAGCAACTGCCGGATCTGCCTGGCCGCCTGCTGCCGGCCGAGCGTCTTCGCGGCCAGATAGGCCAGCGTGGTGATGGTGGTCGCACACAAGAGGCCGCTGATGGCATTGGCTTCCACCATTTCGAACACTGCCTGTGATTCATCGACAAAGCCGGCGCGCGCCTGCAGCACATCGAGCACCACATTGGTGTCGAGCATCACCCTCACAGGTATTTTTTCTCCAGGTGGGCGCGGTAGTCGTCACGGTCGGGCAGCCGCGCTTTCGCGCGCTTGCCTTGTGCGGCAGGTGCAAGCACCCCGCGCAATCCGGCGGTGATCGGCCCGGCCGGCCGACGCATCGCCGCCGGCTTGTGCGAGCCGCCTTGCGCCGCGGCAGGCGCGAGGTGGGCAAAGTAATCCGCCACCAATTGTGAAAGCGAGCGGTCCTGCAGGCTGGCGTAGGACTTGGCGCGCGCTATCAATTGCGCATCGAGCCTGAGCGTGAGCTTGGTGGGACTGGACATGATGGCAACCTCCGAGGCCGCATGACGTATACGTTACGATTGATTGTACGTCAACCGCCATCCTGGCTCGATACACACGGCGACTCGACAAACTTGGTAACCTCGCCCCATGAAATTCCTCATCATCGACGACCACCTCATCGTGCGCGAAGGCGTGGCGGCAATATTGCGGCAGATCGACGTCGCGGTTGAAATCCTCGAGGCCGGCGACGGCAAGACCGGCCTTACGCAACTGGCCGCCCATACCGACTTCGACTGCGTGCTGCGCGGCATCGAGGGCTCGCACCATATCCATCCGCAACGCCCTGTCCACGTGACCGTGCCGCACCCTCGCAAGGGCCTGGGGCTCGGTTTGGTACGCACCATCCTGAAACAAACAGGGCTGGACAAATGAACCCGAGGAATCCGCCATGCACTACCCCATCGCGATAGAAACCGGCGGCGCCGACCATGCGTTTGGCGTCGTGGTGCCCGACCTGCCGGGCTGCTTCTCGGCCGGCGACACGCTCGAAGCAGCCATGGAAAACGCCCGCGAGGCGATCGAACTCTGGCTGGAAATAGCGATCGACGACGGCAAGCCGATTCCCGAGCCTGCGCCGCTTAACCACCTGCGCAAGAAGCGGGAATTCCGCGGCTGGACCTGGGCGCTGGTGACCATCGACTTGGCCTCGCTCTCCGACAAGGCCGAGCGCATCAACATCACGCTGCCGTCACGGGTGCTGCGCCGCATCGATCAGGCAGCCAAGGCGGCTGGGGAAACGCGCTCCGGCTACATCGCGCGGCGCGCGCTGGCGTGAACCTGGCGCCGCATCAAAGCGCGAACAGCTCGATATCGTCCATCGGGTAGTGCTTGCGGTTGCCGGTCCATAGCGGGCAGCGATGCGCCTGCGCGGTGGCGGCCAGCGTGGGCTTTTTCTTCAGCAGGTCGATCACGATGTCGGTGTCCGCCAGCAGCCGCTCGGGCGTCATCGCTTGCCGGTCTTGCGCAACAGGCGGCTGCCGGAACGGATGTCGCGCAGATGGGCGTTGGCCGTGGACACGGCGAAGCTTTCAAGCGGATGCAGTCGGTCGAAAAAGGCGCACGCGTCTGCTGCGGCGTCTTTGGCAAGCCCTTGTAGAAGCGTGCGGCGGATCAGTTCGGACATGCTGATACCTTCGCCATGGGCACGCGCCTTCAGGCGCTCGTGCAGGGCATCGGCGAGGTAGATCTGGGTGCGCGGCATGGAAACCCCGTTTCAATCCGGTGGATACATCTATGCACCCCTTTGTACCCCTTGGACCCCGGTGGACGCGCGATCCGGCTTTGCGCCCGTCGCCGTCAGGTTCAATCCGCACGGGCAACGCGCCACACCCCAGCCAGCCAGGGCTGCTCGGCGCGCGGCAGGCGAAATGCCCCGGTTGGCCTCGCAGCAGCCCTCAGGATGGCAATCCAAGCCGTGACGGCTGGCAACGCTTACGCAAGGATGCGTTGTTATATTTTTCGTAAACTACGTTTCCTTAATGGAAACATTTATGCAAACAACAATCATTTAAACTATACTTTACGCTTATATCGATTCCGTAAAAGAAACAAATTGCTCGCAAACATTCATTCACCGAGCAAGACGCTCGGACCGCGCGCGGCGCAACTCATCACCGAGCTCAACGAACTGCGGCGGACCACGTTCACCCTGGCGGATGTGGGTGCGATCACCGGCCTGTCGGCCTCCTCGTGCCGCAACCTGGTGCACAAGGCCGGGCGGCGCGGCTTGGTTACCCGGCTCAAGCCTGGCATGTACAACCTGGTGCCGTTCGAACTCGGCCGCGCCACCGAGCATATCGGCAGCCCGTACCTGATCGCGCGCGAACTGGCCGGCACGGCGCCCTACTTCCTGTCGCACGGCAGCGCGCTCGAACTGCACCGCATGGTGACCCAGCCGAACTTCACCATCCATGTTTCATGCACGCGACGCGTGCGGCCGCAAACGCTGGGCGGCTACCAGTTTCGGTTCATTCATATCAATGCGGAGCAGACCTTCGGTGTGGTCAAGCACTGGATCGACAAGGAACATTTTGTGATGTTGAGCGACATGGAGCGCACCATCATCGATGGCCTGCGGCACCCGGCACTGGTGGGTGGCATCACCGAAGTCGCGAGAGGTTTGTGGATGAAGCGCGACGAGCTGAAAGTCGAGCGACTGCTGGAATACGCGCGTGGTCTCGGTGTCGGTGCGGTGGTGCGCCGCCTTGGCTACCTGCTGGAACACTTTCATCTGGCCGACGCCGCGATGTTGGGTGCGCTGCGCGAAACCTTGAGCGCAACCTACCAGCGGCTCGATCCGTCGCTGCCGGCCGAAGGCGCTTTCCTCTCACGTTGGCGCCTTCAGCTCAACGTGACAGCGGCCGAACTTGACGCGTTGAGGTTTGGCTGATGATCCCTCAGCGCAACATTTCGCTGATCTCCAACACATTGCAGTCCGCCGGGCGCCGGCGCATTCCTGAAGCGGTGATCGAGCGCGACTATGTGCTGGCCTGGTTGCTCACCGGACTGGCCGGCCATCGCCTGCGCGAGGTGCTCGCGTTCAAGGGCGGCACGGCCCTGCGCCGCTGCTGGTTCGAGGACTATCGCTTTTCCGAAGACCTGGATTTCACGCTGACACGCGCGATCCCGTTTGACGAGGTGCTCAAGGGACTGAGCGAAGTTTTCGCTTCTGTCGAGGCCGCATGCGGCCTGCGCATCGGTTTCGACCGCGACGATCGCCACGGCCATCACAACAGCCACACTTTCTATTTGCGCTATCAGGGCCCACTGCCCGCCTCGAACGACGTCAAGGTCGACATCACGATCAACGAAATCCTGTGCTTCCCATTGCGGGATCGGCCGATCCTGCGCACCTACGCCGGCTTCGACGATCTGCCCGAAGGTCCGACCTTGAAGGTTTACGCCATCGAAGAGATCGTGGTCGAGAAACTGCTCGCCTTGAGCGACCGCGCACGCAACGAGCCGCGCGATCTGTATGACCTGTGGCGCCTGTTCGGCTCAACAGACGTGCGCATAGCCGAGATGCGCACCGAACTCGAAGCCAAGCTGACATTTCGGCAGCGCGCCATCGCCGGCATGGAACAAGCCATCGCCGCCAAGGAAGAGCGCTTGCGACGCCTGTGGTCAATTCGACTCGCGCACCAGATGAGCCAGCTACCGCCATTCGATGAGGCTTTTCGCGAGGTGTTGCGCGCGATCCGCGCCGCCAGCCTGCCGCATGCTTCCGGCTGACCAATCATTTGCCACCGGCATCCAAAAGAGTCGATCCATGTCCAATGGAACGACGCATGCCCAAGCATCACGGTCACGTGGCCCGCGCCGACGGCGACCCGCTTTACGCCAACGTCGCCGCTGCGCCGGGCATGGTGGCGTCGGTGGGCTTGCTTGTCAGCCACCGGCCGGCCGTCTAACCGGCGGAGGTCCAGTCAGCGCAGCCGCGGCGCGCCACACCCCAGCCAGCCAGGGCTGCTCGGCTCGCGGCAGGCCTGCCGGCCGGTAGTAGTGATGCACCTCAATGAAACCGGCGCCGGTCAGGTAATGTCGCCAGCCCGCAAGGTCGTGGTACACGCCATAGCGGCCGTGGTTCCAGCCTTCGCTGTTGTCGCCATGCGGAATGGAGGCGAACAGCACGCCGCCAGGCTTAAGCGCCGCATGCAACTCGCGCAGCACGCGCGGCAACTCGGCGCTCGGCACATGGAAAAGCGCGGCGTTCGCATAGATGCCGTCGAAACTGGCTGCCGGCAGATCAAGCGCGAGGAAGTCCTGCTGCAGCACTTCGCAGCCGCTGTCCTGCCGCGCCATGGCGGCGAATTCGGCTGAGCCGTCCAGGCCCACCGCATGGTGGCCTTGCGCTACAAACACCTTTAGGTCGCGCCCCGGGCCGCAGCCGAAATCGAGAATGCGCCATGGCCGTGGCGCTTGAATGGCGTCGAGCAGCGCGGCGATGTTCTGGCTGACATCATGGTTGGCGGTGCCGGCGCGAAAATCCGCGGCGCGCTGGTTGTAATGGTCCAGCGTGCGCGCGGAGATTTCACGCAGCGCCGCGGTGCCCTGCGCGGCAGCGCCGGACAAATCGCCGCCCACTACTTGCGCGTCTTGCCGCTGGCGCTGCCCTTGCTCAAGCCCTCCGACATGCCGATCAGCACGCCCGAGACCAGCGCGGCATAACTATCCATCATCGCCTGCACCGCATTCATCGAAGTGGCGCGGCCGGCGCGCATCGCGCTATGCGCCTGCGCCATCACCTGCTCCACGGTCATCGTTGCCTGTGCGCCGGTGGCGGTGCCCTGCATCTTCATCGCCTCCAGCACATGCGCCCATGGCCCCTGCAGCGGCGCGCTGGCCGATTGCGCGGCCTTGGTGACGGTGGCGAAAAAGGTGTCTTCCATCTTTTCCAGGTTGGCCAGCGCGCTTTTCATCTGCGCCTGCTGCACTCCCACCCCTTGCGAGACGAATTGCTCCAGCGCCTTGCGGTTGGCTTCCACCGCCTGCAGCAGCGCGGCGTCCATGCCGGCGAAGGCGTTGGTCAGCATGGCTTCGACATCCACCGCCGGTGCCGGGTTTTGCGCCGCGCCGGCCGAGGCCGCCTGGGTTACGGTTTTCAACACGCCGCGAATATTCTGCAGGGTCAGTTCACGCCCCTGCAGCGCCTTCAAGGTGGCGTCGCCGACCGCCTGGCGCAGGGCCTGGCCCTGGCGCGCGCTGGCTTCGGAAAACATCTTGATCATCGCGTCCTGGTCGATGCCGGATTTCATCATGGTGGTGCTCCTTTTTTGGGTGGATAGCGCAGGGCAAAAAGCAAGCGAAATAGAACGGTAGTCGTAGTTCAACAGCGAAACCTTACTCCCTTACGGACCGATGGGCCTTGCCGCAAGTGAAACATCGCAACGCTTCATATGAAACAGGAGTCGCTCATGAATCGCGTTGACCTGAATCAAGACTGTCGTTGGTAAGCGTGCGAAACGACGGTTTTGCTCGATAGTTTCCTGAACCAACTCCGCCAGACCACCTCCAGCCAGGCAGCATTTCGGAGTTCGGGCTGGCGACACCTGTCGGGCAATTTCCACCCTACTCGAAAAAACTCGCGAGTTTTTTCCATTCGGGTAGAAAAATCCCGGGTACGGAAAGGCTGTGTTCGACGACCTTCGATCACCCGCGAAGCTGCAACCAGTGTTTGTTCCGAGCGCCCTATTTGCGATGAATCGGCACTTTGGCAGATCGCCTGCCGCAAGCGCAGCCAGTTACGCCTCGATCCCCTGCGAGCGCAGGTACTCGTCATAGTTGCCGCCGAAGTCGACGATCACGCCGCCCTCCTTCACCTCGATGATGCGAGTGGCAAGACCACCGACGAATTCACGGTCGTGCGAGACGAATACGAGCGTGCCGGGATACTTCTCCAGGCCGATCTGCAGCGACTCGATCGACTCCATGTCCATGTGGTTGGTGGGCTCGTCCATCAGCATCACGTTGGGTTTGGTGAGCATCAGCTTGCCGTAGAGCATGCGGTTCTTCTCGCCGCCGGACAGCACTTTCACCGACTTCTTGATGTCGTCACCCGAGAACAACAGGCGCCCCAGGGTGCTGCGCAGG
>JAYTDE010000701.1:0-3880 GCA_043736195.1 Burkholderiales bacterium
CAATTCGCCGTTCGGCATTTCGCTGGCGCACAACGGCAACCTGACCAATACCGCGCAGTTGAAGATCGACATGTACCGCCAGGACCTGCGGCACATCAATACCGAATCCGATTCCGAAGTGCTGCTCAATGTGCTGGCGCATGAGCTTGAAAAAGCCACCAGGAACTATCGTCTCGATGCGGCGGCGATTTTCCAGGCAGTGGCGCGGGTGCACGAGCGCCTGCGCGGCGCCTATGCGGTGGTGGCGCTGATCGCCGGCTACGGCTTGCTGGCGTTCCGCGATCCGTTCGGCATTCGGCCGCTGTGCATCGGGCGCCATGATTCAGGTCGTGGCGAAGAGCACATGGTGGCCTCGGAATCGGTGGCGCTCGAAGGCCTGGGCTTCGAGATGGTGCGCGACGTGGCGCCCGGCGAGGCGGTGTTCATCGATCTGGACGGCAACATGAAGACGCAGCAGTGCGCCCGCCATCCGAGCCTCAACCCCTGCATTTTCGAGTATGTGTACCTGGCGCGCCCGGACTCGTCGCTCGACGGGGTCTCGGTCTACGCGGCGCGCCTGAAGCTCGGTGAATTCCTGGCCGATCGCATCGAGGCCCTCGGGTTGACTTCGAAGATCGACGTGGTCATGCCGATTCCCGATTCGAGCCGCCCGGCGGCGATGCAGCTGGCGATGAAATTGAAGCTCGATTACCGCGAAGGCTTCATCAAGAACCGCTACATCGGCCGCACCTTCATCATGCCCGGCCAGGCCCTGCGCAAGAAAACCGTGCGCCAGAAGCTCAATGCCATCGCGGTTGAATTCAAGGGCAAGAATGTGCTGATCGTCGACGACTCGATCGTGCGCGGCACCACCTCGCGCGAAATCGTCAATATGGCCCGCGAAGCCGGCGCCAGCAAGGTCTATTTCGCCTCCGCCGCGCCGCCGGTGCGCTTCGCCAACGTCTATGGCATCGACATGCCGACCCGGCATGAACTGATCGCCAACGAGCGCAGCGTAGAGGAAATCGCGCGCGAAATCGGCGCTGACGAACTGATCTACCAGGACTTGGACGCGCTTGAGCGCGCGGTGCGCGAACTCAATCCGAAGCTGACCTCGTTCGAAGCCTCATGTTTTTCCGGCTGTTACGTCACCGGTGACGTCACCACCGAATACCTGTCGGGCGTCGAGTCGCAGCGCGACCAGCATCGCGATACCAGCGATGAAGGTGAAGAGGATGGCGTGCAGCTCGGCCTGAATCTGGCCGCCGCCTGAGCCATCGAGCGGCCAATTGCGGCGCACCCTGACCGGAATGCCTGTGCGGCAGTCGCCGCCGACCTGGCCTGCTGCAGGGCATCGCGCTTGCGATCCATGTGCGCCCCAAGGCCGGCACCCTGCGCAATCGGCGAGTCGCACATCGCAGCAAGCCCGCTCGCGCACATAGGCGCAATCGAAGCCTCTGCCCGCGCCGCGCCGGACGTGTTGGCGCGCCATGCCCTGATCATCGGCGCCTGCGGCGCCACCGGCGAAACCCTGCTCAACCAACTGCTGGGCGGCGATGCGTACGACCGCGTCACCGCAGTAACACGCCTGCCGCTGCCAACCAGCACCCGCAAACTCCTGCCGCATCTGCATGCCGCCCCCGACCTGCGCGGCCTCGCAGGCCTGCCGGCGGCGGACGACGCCTACCTGGTGATCGGCGAACAGTATTCCTTCTACCGGCGCGACGATGCCTTCCACGCCATGCCCTTCGACGCTCTTTTGCAAACCGCGCGTGCCGTGCGCGCCAGTGGCGCCCGGCGTCTGGCCGTGGTGGCGCCAGTGGCCATCTACAGCCACTCCAGCGCTTTTCGGACAAGCCTGATGAACACCACCGAATACGACCTGTTCGCCCTCGATTTCGAGACCCTTGCACTGGTGCGGCCGGCGGCCCCGGAAAAGTTCATGCGCCACGGCAACTGGGGCAAGCGGCTGGCGTCGTTCCTGTTGCGCCAGGTGCATGGACTGATGCCCGAGGCGTATCACCCGCCGACTTCGCAGCAAATTGCCGCAGTGGCAGCCAAGGTGCTGCTGGGCGGGCAACGCGGGGTGGTGATTGTGGACGCCGACCAAGTGCGCAATCAGCAAAAGGCTGAAATAATTTAAACTAGTCAGATGACTAGTTTAAAAGCTGCGCAATGAAAACCTGGCCTGTACAGGATGCCAAAGCGCGCTTCAGCGAATTCCTTGAAGCCTGCCTCTCCCAGGGCCCGCAATTGGTAACCAAGCGCGGTGCCGAGGCCGCCGTCCTTGTGCCAATCGTCGAATGGCGCCGGCTTCATGCAGCCGCCAAGCCCTCTCTCAAGCAACTGTTGCTTTCGGATGAGGCGCGTAGCGAGGCATTGGTTACGCCGCGCATAGCGGCGCGGTGGCGCAAGGTCCTGCCCATCGGCTGACATCGCATGTATTTGCTCGACACCAATGTGGTTTCGGAACTGCGCCGGCCGCGCCCTCACGGCGGCGTAGTCAAGTGGCTGGAATCGGTGGAAGACGGCGACTTGCATCTTTCAGCCGTGACCCTGGGCGAGATTCAGGCGGGTATTGAACTCACCCGCGAGCAGGACCCGACCAAAGCCGCGCAGATCGAGCGCTGGGCGGACTTGCTGGCGGGCGCTTACAACGTGTTGCCGATGAACGTCGCAACCTTCCGTCTGTGGGCGAAGCTGATGCACCGGCGCTCCGACACCTTGTACGAAGACGCCATGATCGCAGCGACCGCGCAGCAGCACGGGCTGGTCGTGGTCACACGCAACATCGCCGACTTCGCCCATTTTTCGGTCAACGTGCTCAGTCCGTTCGAGGTTCGCTAATGGTCGGGTTGCAACCCCGCTCAGGCCGACTGCAATGCCTTGCGCACCACCTTCGGCGCTCGATCAATGACGAGAAGATAGGCGCGTGTCGGGCCTTCCGGCCGGCGCGAACCCTGTTCCCAGTGGCGCAACGTATGGACGCTGAAGCCGAACTGGCTCGCGAATTCGTCCTGCGTCATGCCAAGACCCGTCCGGATTGCCTTCACGTCGATCTGCTCGGGCACGTGAACGCGATACGCACGCTTGTCGGCCTCGCCTTTGGCATACGCCACCGCTTCCTGGAGGCCGCGCCGGATACCGGCGGCAACTGTACTCATGGATTCCCTCGCTTGAATAGCCTGATCAGTTGCGTCGTAAGCTGCCGAAAATCAGTCTCGTCCTTTTGACTCAGGTCGGCGCGCTCATTCTTGGCATAGGCGGTCAGCGCAAAGAGCGGCATGCCGGCATCGTGAAAAAAGTACACCACGCGCGCTCCGCCGCGCTTTCCACGACCCTCCAAGCCCCATCGCAATTTCCGCACGCCGCCCGTTCCGCGGATCAAGTCGCCGGCCATGGGGTGGTAGGCAAGGTAATCCACCAGAAGCGCTCGATCCTCGTCGTTGATCAGCTTGCGGGTTGCAGACAGGAATTCGGGCGTTTCGATGACGGTGATCGGTACGGGGCCAGCCATGCGGAATACTAATCCAATGAGCTAGTTTTCACAACAGCGGGCCATGCGCGTGCTACGGATCGCAGCATCGCTGGGGAAGGGCTTCCCGGTACCGCAGTGTTCCGACTGCTTTGTGAGAAGGTGTAGACGAAATGATTTATGCAACGAGTCCGGTTTTTGAGGATACGCGATTCGGCCAACCAGACCCAGGCAAAGTCTCTTCCAACGAGGTATGAGCCTGGAGAGAAGTCCGTGATTCCAAGGACAAATGAGCCTGGATAAGCTGGCGGAGGGCGGTCAAGCCGCTGAGGGCAGCGCAAATGGCGGGCAGGTTTGATCATCAAACGGGTCAGGCTCGAATTGAATTCCAACAACGGAAAAATAGACCGCATTCGATTCATCACG
>JAYTDE010000702.1:0-4330 GCA_043736195.1 Burkholderiales bacterium
ACTTGCCTGAACCAAGTTCTCTAGGATCGCTAGACGGCCTAACATGCATATTCGCGGCCTTGGCTTTTTATAATTAGTTGAACTACGCTTGCTTTTGTAACAATATTTTCGCTTTGAGTCAATAGCGTACTACTGTAGAACTTCAAAGTTAGCGCTTATGGTGCGCTGCCGCAGAATTTGGTCGCCTGATTCGATGCAAAATTTGCTGCCTGTAAGAGGCTTTTATGCTACTTGTTGTATTAACTACGAAGCACTATACTCGTTCGTCGTGAACGTCCGCGATGAATAGCCAATAAATTATGGGGAGACAGGCTTGATATATCGGGAACAAAACTTCGGCTGCCGGTGCAGCCTAAAGCTCCTGTCCTGGCAGCGCCTCAGCGTGCTCCAAGCCGACTTGGTATGAGCGCTGAGGTGCTGCTGCCGGCGAAAGCAACGGTGGCGATAACACCTCCCATACCGATGGCGTGGGTCGCAGCGCTGGTCGCGCTTCTTGCCCTGTTGCTGTTAGCGGCCTTGCATGTTGGGTTTCAGGCGAGCGACGACGCCGACTATCTTACCGGCGCGCTCGGCTGGATCGAACATTTTCCCTACGTCGGGGACAGTCACTGGACACTGCGGCACACCATCACCCTGCCGACGGCGCTATTGGTTCAGTTGCTCGGCATGAACGAATTTTCGGTGAGTCTGAGCAACATGCTGTACTTTCTGGCGTTGCTCGCGCTCAATGCGGTGTTCTGCTTGCGCTATCTGGGCAAAGGCGGCGCGCTGGTGACCAGCTTGCTGCTCATTATGATGCCGGGCTTTTTGGTCGTCGCGACCTACCTCAACCCCGATATCCCTGAGGTGTTTTTTGTGTCGGCCGCATTCTGGTTTTGGCGTAGTGCGCTCGACGACCCGGCGCGAACCGGACGTTGGCTCGCGTGTGGCTTTTTCTTGGGGTTCGCGTTCGTCAACCGTGAAACTTCGGCCGCGCTCGTGCTGTTCATTGGCCTGATTTTTCTGTTTCGCCCGCTGGCACCGCGTTCGCGCTATGTTCTCATCGCCGCGGCGTTCGTTCTGGTCGCCGTCGCCGACTGGCTCTATCTGACCCTTAGCACTGGCAATTCAATGTATCGCTTGGGGGTGGATTTCCATCACGATGTGGTAGACCGCGCGGCGTATATCGCTGAGCTCGTCACGCGCGGCGGCTTGATCGACAAGCAAGGAAATATCAGCGTCAATGTGTTCGTCGACCCGCTGCTTAACCTCTTTATCTCGCAAAAATATACGCTGCTATTCTGGCTTCTAATACCGGCAGGGCTGCACGCCTACGCACGCCGCCGCGAACCTGCGATGCTCACCATCGGTTTGCTCGCGGGCTTTGGCTTGGTGTGGTTTGTGTTCGTCAGCGCCAATCCCAAGTTGTATCTTGTGCCGCGCTATTTCGTGGTTGTGGCTTGGGTCGCGGCGGTCATCGTTGGCTGGTGGCTGTCAGAGTGTTGGGCGTCGAGGCGGCACTTGCTCGTCGCCGCCCTGCTCGCTTGCAGCTTGCTCGCCAACGCCCTCGCCTTGTCGGTCGAGAATATCGATCCGCGTTTTATCGAAAGGCAACTTGTCACCTGGGTCGCGGCACATCCAGGCGAGACGATTTATACCGATATAGAAACCTATATCCGCGCTTCCTACTACTTTCGCTTCGCCGATGTATCGATGGATCGAGTCTCGACCGATCGGCCGCCCGCCGGGCGACATTTTTTTTACAGTGCCGAACGCGTGGCTGAATGTGCGACGACCCCGCGCTGCCGCAAGCGTGTGAGTGACTATCGGCCGAGCCCTAGTTGGCGGGTCGAACAAACGATCGAGAAACCGAAACGTGCGCTCGGGAAACTTGTGCAGGGCATCGGCATTGATTCCGTGCTGCCGACCGACATCCGGCGGCGCGTCGTCGGTTCAGGCGTAGCGGTTACCATCTATTCGGTGAGGTAAGAAGACATGACCACGGTATCGAATCAACCGCATCTCGTCAACTCGCGCTTGGTGCAACAACCGGCGCTGCGCATCGCGGTGCTCATCCCCTGCTACAACGAAGAGGCGGGCATCGCGACGGTGGTGACCGATTTTCGCGAAAGCATGCCGGGTGCCGATATCTACGTCTACGATAACAACTCGCGCGATCAAACACGGGAGCGCGCGCGCGCCGCTGGCGCAACGGTGTGCAGCGAACGCCGCCAAGGTAAAGGCAATGTGGTGCGCCGCATGTTCGCCGACATCGACGCCGACATCTATGTGCTGGTCGACGGCGACGCCACTTACCATGCGGCCAGTTCGCCCGCCATGGTGCAACTCTTGCTCGACGACAACTTGGATATGGTGGTCGGCTGCCGCGTTCATACGGACGCAGAGGCGTATCGGCGCGGACATAAGTTTGGCAACGCGCTGCTCACCGCATTCGTCGCCCGGCTCTTCGGCAAGAGCTTCACCGACATCCTGTCCGGATACCGGGTGTTCTCGCGCCCCTTCGTAAAATCCTTTCCCGCTTTGTCCAAGGGTTTCGAGACGGAGACCGAACTTACCGTGCACGCGCTGGCGCTGCGCATGGGGGTAGCCGAAGTGCAGACGCCGTATGGCGTGCGCGCGGAGGGATCGATCAGCAAGCTGTCAACGTACCGGGACGGCTTACGCATTCTTCGCCTAATTCTTGTGTTATACAAGCACGAGCGGCCGTTTTTCTTTTTCGCCGTGGTGGCCTTCATGCTCGCAGCGGCGTCGTTGGCATTGGCTACGCCGATCATCATCGAGTGGCTGAGTACCGGGTTGGTGCCGCGCGTGCCAACGGCAATCCTGTCGACCGGCACTATGATTCTTGCCTTCCTTTCGCTGACGGCTGGACTGATACTGGAAACGGTGACGCGCGGGCGCCAGGAAATGAAGCGCTTGCTTTATCTCCAGATCGCGCGCTTCAACGCCAAGCCCTGATCACTTTGCGAAGAAACAGCGCAGAGTCAGAACAGCGATACAGCTAGAACACGTGGCGGGCGGCATCGTCCTCGAAAATGTCCGCACGCAGTAGCGCCGATCCCAGGTGGAGCGCCGTGGCGAGAAGCGCCGCGACCACGCGGTCTCTTCGTCCTCATCGCTGACACATCCGCACAGCCGCGGGGCGTGTCAAAAAGACGACCCCCAGCACGATCAATCCGGTGCCCACGATCTTTAGGGGGCTGAGGGTCTCGCGAAGGACCAGCACGGACACTACGGCCAGGAAAACCAGGCTCAGGCCGACGACAATTGGATAGGCCACGGAGAGTGCGTGGCGCCCGACGAGCAACATACCGAGCACGATCCCCAGGCCATAGATCAGAATTCCTGCTGCAAGCGGCACGAAATGAACGAGGCTGCCATCGAGACCGCGCTTGAGCAACACGATGCCGAGCGCACTACACGCGCTGGTGCTCACGGCCAGCAGCAACCCTCGACCCGACAAGCCGTCACTCACGGGGAGCACCGTCGAGGAAGGTCAGGGCGATCCCGCAAGTGATGAGGAGCAACCCGATGAACTTGCGCCGCGAGAATCTCTCAGCGTACAAGCGTGCGCCCACGAGGTTGGTCACGACCACGGTGCAACCGATTGCGATCGGAAATACCGTGCTTGCCGCGCCATCTCTTAGAAGCAGAAGCAGCACTCCCAGCACCGCCAAATAGATGAGAGCGCCTACCGATAACCAGCCGAGGGCGGCCAGTCTCGCCGCAGCATTGAGGTTGCGCATCGAGGATTTCGCGGCTGCCATCGCGGCAGTGTTCAGCGCAGCGTACGTCAAGTACAGAAACGTGTGAAAAAGCATAAAGCGCGGCGCAGCTCCGTCTCAATGCTTCAAAACGTGAAAGTGCAGCCCACTCGCACTCCACGCAACATTGTGCAGGAGTCGCGATTCGTAATGCGCGAGACGGTTAGCAAATTTTGCTAGACAGCTCACGAGAGAGGATCTTGCCGCGACGCAATCGCCCCGGTAGAACGGGTTTTCCTGGCCGCGCCAGAACGCTTCCATACGGCGCCCAATACCCGGTGCCTTGAAGCTCGCGAAGAACAACGCATCGAGCGTTCCACCGAGGGCATGATAGCTATACGCGAGTCGCGCGATGCGGAAACGGGACGCGAACGCGGAGCGCAGCTCATGGTGCGTGTATGCGTGATTGTGATCCTTCGTGTCCCGATAGATGTTCTTATTGACGAGTCGAAACAACCCGTGAGGGCCAAGTCCGCCTTCCATCGGCACGAACCCAATGAAGGAGCCACCGGGACGAAGCACGCGCCTGATCTCATCGAGTGAACGCTCGATGCTGTCGACATGCT
>JAYTDE010000703.1:0-2926 GCA_043736195.1 Burkholderiales bacterium
GACCAGAAAAGTGCCAGCGCCAATGTTAGCGGCCAGCTGTTTGAATTACCCGCCGGTCCGGTGGGATTCGCGTCAGGCTTAGAGCTTCGCAAGGAGAGCGGCTGGCGCAACCCGGATAGCCTTACCGTAATGGGCGCGGCCAACGCTAACCGCCAGGATCCGATTGCCGGTGAGTACACCGCACGCGAACTTTATGCCGAGTTGTCTGTGCCAATCTTGAAGCAAGTGCCGTTCATTGAATCCTTGAACATCAACGCGGCCGGCCGATATTCTGATTACAACCTTTTCGGATCCAAGAGTACTTATAAATTGGGGCTGGATTGGCAAGTGATCAAGAGCGTAAAAGCGCGCGCCAATTATTCGACTTCATTTCGCGTTCCCAACGTTCCGGAACTTTTCGGGGGAGTGTCTGAAGGCAATTTGACCACCACCGATCCATGCAGCAGATGGAGCACCCTACCAACATCTTCGGTGGTCTCGCAGAACTGCGCGGCAGCAGGTGTTCCCGCCGGCTTCACGCAGCTCGGCAACACCATTTTGACCACTGGGGGCGGCAATCCGAAACTGAAGCCCGAGGATGCCAAAACGCTGACCGTCGGCGTGGTGTGGACGCCATCCAAGGTGCTGACTCTGACGGTTGACTACTACAACATCAAGATCAACAATGCGATTCAAAGTGTTCCCGGATCAACCAAGCTATCGGTTTGCTACAACACGCCGGGGCGGGCCCACTTGTTCTGCAATCCGTCGAGCTTTACTCGCAACCCGGTTACGGGCGAAGTGAATTTCCTTTCCGCGCAGCCACTCAATGCCGCAAACGAACGACTCACCGGAATCGATATCGGCGCACTCTACGAGTTCAAAGTCGCCGGATACACCTCAACGATCAGCGCGGATATTTCGCGCCTTGCCCGCTACGAAGTCGAACCATTTCCAGGTGGAGCTGTAATCGTTTATACGGGAAAAACTACGGGCGGTCGCGGCACCTATTCCCAATGGCGGGGATTGAGCTCGCTGACCTTGGCGAGGGAAGCCTGGTCTGGTTCATACGGGGTTCAGTACATCGGTTCCGCAACCGACATCAACTCGCCGGCCGCGATCGGTGGAAGTGTCCCCGGTGTCTTTTATCAAACGGTGCAGGTGAAGTATGCGGTCAGCAAAGCGCTGGATATTTCGGCGGGCATCGACAATCTCTTCGACAAGAAGCCCCCTTATATGCCCAGCTACACGGACGGCAATACGGACACCATGACCTACGACTTGCTGGGTCGCCGTTGGCACGCGCGCATTGCCTATCGCTGGTAGGAACTTGTCGGCACTGCGGGCGTTCCGCTCGCAGTGCCTTCTGACGCAGCAATTGCTTAGGGACCAGACACCATGACACTACCGTTCTGGGTGCGCCGCACCCACAAATGGATCGGCTTGATCGTCGGCGTGCAGGCGTTGCTTTGGATGATCAGCGGTGTATACATGACGGTGATTTCGCTTGATGTCATTCATGGCGACCATCTCGCGCATGTCGCGCGCGAGCCGCTGGGGCAATCCGGCGAACGGGTGGATATGGGCAGGCTGGCCGCGCTGTATCCCGGTATTCAGTCTTTGCGGCTCAAGAAATTGCTTGGACGGGAGGTCTTTGAAATTCGCCAAGGCGAGAGGAGTTCGTTGGTTAGCGCGCAAACGGGTGAAACCATTAGTCCGTTGAAGCGGGAAGAAATTGTGGCGCTGGCCAAGGAAATATATCAAGGCACTGCGCAAGTCCTGGCTGTGGACTTGATCACCGAGGTTCCCAAGGAAGTTGCCCGTCGGCCCATACCGATGCCGATGTGGGCCGTGCGCTATGATGAATGGGCAGAAACTACCTTCTATTTCTCTCCGCAAACCGGCGAACTGCTTGCGCGCCGCCACACGCTGTGGCGCTGGTTCGATTTCCTGTGGATGTTGCACATCATGGATTACGACAGCCGCACGGATGTCAACAACACACTGCTGCGCGCCGCGGCGGGTCTAGGACTAGTGTTCGCATTGAGCGGGGCCTGGCTCGTGTTCTACAGCTTTCGCCGGCGGAGCGCGGCATGATGACGCCCTGGATGCGAAAGATTCACCGCTGGATCGGTCTGCTGATCGGGCTGCAATTGGTGCTGTGGATGTGCAGCGGGCTGGTGATGAGCCTGCTTGATGCGGAGCGGGTCAAGGGGCGCGAGTTTCGGGCGGCGTCACCGGGCAAACCGCTGTGGCCGGCGAATGCCTTGTCCGCCAGCGACGTGCTCGCCAAAACCGCTGCCCCGGTTCACGGCATCTCGACCGCATGGATTTTCAATCAGCCGATTTATCGCCTCGCCGGCGAGAAAGGCATCACGATGATCGATGCCATCGATGGGAAAGACGTTGAACTTTCCGCCGAGTTGGCGGGGCGACTGGCCGTGGCGTCCTACACCGGGCCGGGTCGTCCCGGGAAGGCCGAATGGGTGGAGCCCTCGCTTGAAACACGGGCGCACAAAGGCAAAGTTTGGCGCGTTGAGTTCTCGGACGCGGAAGACACCACCGTCTATTTGTCGGCGCAAGGCGACGTGCTGGAACATCGCAACAGATCCTGGCGCTTGTTCGATTTTTTCTGGATGTTGCACATCATGGATTATGTCGAGCGCAAGGACTTCAACAATGTGCTCGTGGTCAGCACCGCCATCGGTGGACTCTGGCTCGCGCTCACCGGCACGTGGTTGCTGATCACCAGCTTCCGGCTCGCCGAATTTGTTCCGCAGACTTGGCGCGGGCGACGCGAACTGCAGTTGTATGCGCCGGATGGCAATCGGCTGCGGACCTTGCTCGCGCCCAGCGGCGATACGGTCTTTCTGGCGTTGGCGCGCATGGGTTTGCAATTGCCCTCGAACTGTGGCGGCGGCCAGAATTGCGGACTGTGCACCGTGCG
>JAYTDE010000704.1:0-1567 GCA_043736195.1 Burkholderiales bacterium
GTCAGGCGTGATCGCCGCTCGTCTGGCGGAGGCCGGCATGGATGCGAGCCCGGTGGCTCTGGAAGGCGAGCGCGGCCTGATGCGAGCGCTTTCGCCTAAGGGAGCCGTCGATCTCGAACGGCCAATGACGGCCGGGCGCGAATGGCGCATTCTCCAGTGGCGCCTCAACATCAAGAAATACCCCACTGTCGGCGCCTCGCAGCGCACCATCGATTCGATCCTGGCGCTACGGGCGACGCATGCGATCGACACGACCAAGATCAAGACCATCGTGCCGCTGATCTCGGCACGCCAGGCCGCGCAGATGAATTTCCATGCGCCGGAGACGGCGCTGGAAGCCAAGTTCAGTCTCGAATTCGCCGCCGCCTGCGCGCTCTTGCACGGCAAGGTGGGCTTGTCCGAATTGACCGATGCGGTGGTGACAAGCGCCCCGATCAAGGCGCTGATTCTGCGCACCACGCTGGATCGCGTAACCGAGACCGACCCCGGCTATCCGGGTGCGGCGCCGGCCGACTACGTGAGCATCGGCTTCCAAGACGGCACCACCCTGGTGTCGCCGCCGGTCAAGCGTGCTACCGGTCATGCCGACGCGCCGCTGTCAAGCGAGGGGCTGTGGACCAAGTTCGCCGATTGCGCGCATGCAGGAGCAGTCGCCGAGCCGCGCGCGCGTGCCTTCTTCGACTGCATGCAGCGCATCGACAGCCTGGCCTCGAGCGCCGATATTCCGGTGCTGTGACAAACCCCGCCGTGCCGGACGCGGCCGCGGTGCTGCTCGCGCCCTTCGCGCTCAATGCCACGCTCACACTGGCCAACCGCGTCGCCTTGGCACCATGCACGCGCAACCGCGCCGACGCTGGCGAATTGCCGACCGCGAGCGCGGTGCCGCACTACGCCAGCCGCGCCGCCGCCGGCCTCCTGGTTAGCGAGGCCACCTTGATCGGGCCCGATCTCAAGGGCTATCTCGATACGCCCGGCATTTACAGTGCCGCGCATGCGGCGCGCTGGGCCGCGGTTACCAGCGCGGTGCATGCGGCCGGTGGCGTGATCTTCTGCCAGCTGTGGCATCCAGGGCGGCTCGGCCATTCGCACTTCATCGGCGCGCCGCCGTTCGCACCTTCAGCGGTAGCCACACGCGGCGAGGCGCGGCGCACCTGCGGCATACCACTGGCGCACGAGACGCCGCGCGCCATGAGCGCGGCGGATATCGATACGGCACTCGCGCAGTACGGTAGTGCCGCGCGTTTCGCCCGCGATGCCGGCTTCGACGGCCTCGAAGTGCACGGTGGCAACGGCTACCTGCCGGAGCAGTTCCTGCGCAGAAGCAGCAACCGGCGCGACGATGCCTGGGGCGGCACGCCTGAACGATGCGCGCGCTTCGTCGTCGCCGCGGTCGACGCCTGCGCCGCGGTCTTTGGTCATGCGCGCGTCGGCCTGCGTCTCTCACCCGCAGGCGACTTCGGCAACATCGAACGCGAACCCGGTGACGAGGAAGCCTACATCGCGGCCATCGAGGCGATGGGCTTGCGCGCCATCGCCTACCTGCACTCGGGCATCGTCATCGATCGCG
>JAYTDE010000705.1:0-5811 GCA_043736195.1 Burkholderiales bacterium
CCATGACCCTCAGCCTCCCACGCCGAACCGCAGCGCCCTCCCGCATACAGGATTCGGTCTACGACACCCTGCTGGCGCGCTTTGCAAGCGGCACCTATCGCTTCGGCCAGCCGCTCCTGGTCAAGCAGATCGCGTTCGAGACCGGCGCCTCCAAGCATCCGATCATGTCGGCCTTGAAGGAGTTGCGTTCGCACGGCTTCGTGCGCATCACCGCGCAGGTCGGCTGCGAAGTGATCGCCCCGGCGCCGACCGAAATCGCCGACTTTTTCGTAATGTTCAGCCGCATGGAAGGGTTGATGGCCGAGTTCGCCGCCAGGCGCCGCCAGCCCGGCGACAGCGACCGGCTGGCGGCAATCAACGGGCAAATCGCCAAACTGCCGCGCCGCGACCCCGCCAGCGGCGAACGCTATCGACTGTTGAACCGCGAGTTCCACGCCGCCATTCACCAAATCGGCCGCTCGTCGGCGCTGCATGAGCACATGGTCACTCAGTGGGCGATGTCGGACTTCCTGATCAGCCAGAGCAACGAATTCGCACGTCACTTGAATGAAGCGACTGCCGAGCATGCCGAGATCATCCTGGCGATCGGCCGCGGCGCCGCCATCCGTGCCCGCACGGCAATGGAAAACCATATCCTCGGCTTCAGGCTCAAGGTATTGGAGCAGCTTGATCCTGACAGGGGCGCTGGTTGACGATGTTGCAGGCACGAGTCGTGCTTGTTTGAAGCCGGTGCAAGGACCAAGATTGAGCGCTCGCGGACCGAATCACCCAGCCTGATTGCCTTGACAAAGAAGCCGAATCAACAAACAATCGTTTGTCATCACCCCAATATCGATCCTCAGGAGCTTTTGATGCGTACAGGCAGGTTTTCCTTTTTGCGGTCCGCGCTGGCGGGCGTTCTGAGCGTAGCCCTGGTGGGCGCGGCCGTGGCACAGCCCAAGTTCCAGCTACGCTGGGGCCACTACCTGCCCGACGGCCCGTTCCTGCAACTGGAAAAGGATTTCGCCGCGAAAATCGAAAAGCGCACCAACGGCCAGGTGAAGATCGACATCACCTTCGCCGGCGGCCTGGGCAAGGATACCGAGCTCCTGATGCTCACCGCCCGCGGCGCCATCGACATGACCGCCACCGCGCCCGGCTACAACCCGGATCAGCTGCGCTACTGGCGCGCCTTCCAGACGCCAATGCTGTTCACCTCGACCAAGCAGGTGATCGACCTGCTCGAGACCGTGGTGGCCGAGTTCCCGGCTTACCTGCAGGAAATGGACCGCGTTGGCGTGGTATGGCTGTTCCAGCAACCGCTGGGCGAGTATTTTCTGAGTGGCACCTCCAAGGAATGCGCCAGCGTCGCCAGCCTGCGCGGCAAGAAGACGCGCAGCTTCGGCGCCGATATCCCGAAGGCGTTCACCGCCATCGGTGCGGTCCCTGTCACCGTGCCTCCGGTGGGCGTGTATGAAGCCATCAAGAACGGCAACATCGATTATTCGTTCATCAATGCCGGCAATATCCAGTCATTGAAGTTGAACGAAGTCGCCAAGAATCATTGCGGCCCGGTATTGGCGATTTCCGGCCACAACATCACCATCAGCAAACGCACCTGGGCGCGCCTGCCGCCTGACATCCAGAAGATCTTCCAGGAAGAGGCGCGCGCCACCCAGCGCGAATACATGAACTGGATCCTCGACTTCGAAGCCCGTGCGCTGGTCAACATCAAGGCGCAGGGCGGCACCATCATTCCGATCCCGGCCGACGAGTTGAAGAAGTGGCGCGCCGCGGCGCCCGACTTTCTGAGCGACTGGGAAAAAGCCACCGCAGCCGCCACCAACGACGCGGACACGCCCAAGAAAGTGGCCGCGCGCTGGCGCCAGCTGCTAGGTCTGTAGGATCAGCTTCACGGGACAACGCTTGAACACATCGGCAATCCAGGTGCCCGTTCCAGCGTTGCCCGAGGGTGTTGCGCCGCGCACACCCTGCGGAGCATGAATCGAAGGCCTCACCTCCAAGTCTGCAACAAGCCATTCGTTCGCGCCCGACAAGTTTTGCCTGCAAGTTGCCGGTGTGATCGCTTTCCAAGGCTCTCAAAGCATGAAGCAACTCAGCGCGTGGATCGAGAAGCCGGCCCTGGGCCTGCTCCTGATGGGAGCGCTTGGCATGATCGTCTCGATGCTGCTGGGCGCAGCCGACGTGGTGGGCACCAAGTTTTTCGGCTGGCCGGTGCCCGGCACACTCGAGGTCACCGAGAGCACCATGGTGCTGATCGTGTTCGGTGCGCTGGCCTACACCCAACGCATGCGCGGGCATATTCGGGTCGAGATCTTTTACACCGATCGTAGCCCGCGGGTCAGGGCCTTGATGGATATCGTCACGCACACAGTTGCCATTGTGTATTTCGGCCTGATCGGATGGCAGGGGCTGCAGGAGGCGATCTACAGCCTGCAGATCAGCGAAGCCACCATGGGGACTGTCCGCTTCCCCCTGTTTCCGGCACGAGCGCTGCTGGTGGCCGGCACCGCTCTGCTGCTGCTGCAGTTGTTGATCGATGTGGCGGCCGATATCGGCCGTATGCTGCGCGGCGAGGAATCATTGCCGGCAGCGGCACCGCAAAACTTTCAGTAACCGGGCCAGGAAAAACGATGCCATTGCTTTCCCCCGAGATCACCGGCGTCATCGTGCTCTCGCTGCTGTTGATCTGGTTGGCGCTCGGCGTGCATATCGGCGTGGCCCTCGGTCTGGGCGGGTTTCTCGGCATTTACTTGTCAGTCGGGCCCGACGCCGCTTTCGCACAAATCGCCGCCGTGCCGTTTGGCACCATCAACTCTTTTTCGCTGGCGGTCATACCGCTGTTCATCCTGATGGGCTCGTTTGCCACCGTGTCGGGCATCACCACCGAACTGTTCCGCATGGCCTATGTTTGGATCGGCGGCTTGCGTGGCGGCCTGGCGATGGCCACCGTGATGTCTTCGGCGGCCTTCGGCGCGGCCTCCGGCTCGACGATCGTCAACGCCGCCGTGTTCACGAAAATGGCGATGCCGGAAATGGCGCGCTTCGGCTATGACATCCGCCTCAACGCCGGCTGCATCGCAGCCGCGGGCACGCTTGCCGCGTTGATTCCACCGAGCATCCTGATGGTGATTTACGCGGTGATCACCGAACAATCGATCGGCAAGCTCCTTATCGCCGGGATTGTGCCCGGCATTCTCACCGCGCTGATCTATTGCGGCGGCATCTACATCCTGGCGCGCGTGCGCCCTGACCTGGCGCCCCTTGCCAACCTCAAGTTCAGCTGGGCGGAAAGATGGCAGTCGATGCAGGGTGTCTGGGGCATCATGATCCTGTTCGTATTGGTGGTGGGTGGGATTTACGGCGGCTATTTCCCGGCTACCTATGCCGGCGCTGTGGGAGCATTCGGCGCATTCGTCATCGCCCTGACAAAGCGGCGCCTGGGCGTCAAATCCTTAGTCGAAGTGCTCAAGGAGGCCGCGGTCACCACCTCGGTGATATTCATCGTGGTGGTGGGCGGCATTCTGTTTGCACGCTTTCTAACCTACTCGGGGCTGGTGACCACGATTTCCACGGCCATGATCGGCTTGGGTGCGGGCAAGTACACGTACCTGTTGGGATTTATCGTGCTCTTTACCATCCTGGGTTGTTTCATCGAACCGATCGCCATCATGGTGATGACCTTGCCCATCATGTTCCCGGTGATGATGAAAGCCGGGTTCGACCCGATCTGGCTTGGCGTGGTGGCCGTCAAACTGGCGGAGATCGGAGTGCTCACCCCGCCGGTGGGACTGAACGTTTTTGTGGTCAAGAGTTCGTCGCCCATACCGGTCACGCTCGGCCAAGCCTTCGCCGGGGTGACGCCATTCATCCTGCTCGATTTTCTTTCGCTCGGGCTGTATGTGGCATTCCCGGGGATGATCACCTGGTTGCCCAATCTCACCGCACCCTGATGGCAGGGATTCAAGCGGTGCCGGCGACCGCGTGCACGGGTTCGACCTGACAATGCCTCTTCACCCAACACCACGAGGAGCGCCGGCATGAAACGCGGCTACGCCAACACCCCGCAAGGGCAGATCCACACCTACAGCCACGGCCGCGGTGCGCCGCTCCTCTTGCTGCATGAAACGCCGCGATCGGCCTGGAGCTTCGCGCCCCTGATGAAATTGATGGGGACCAGGTTTAGTTGCCTTGCGCCCGATACCCTGGGCTTTGGCATGTCGGATGCGCCGCTGCCCAAGGGCAAGATCGAGGACCTCGCCCGCAGCATGATCCACGTGCTCGATGAACACGGTATCGAACGCACTCATGTGCTGGGTTTTCACACCGGCAACAAGATCGCCGCAGCGATGGCGGCCGCCTATCCTGACCGCATCGACCGCGTGATCCTGGTCGGCATGACCCACAGTCTGGTGGTCTCGCGCAAGGAGCGCAACGCAGCCATCATGAACATCGTGCGGCGCCACATGGGCAACTACGCCGAGAATGCCGACGGCTCGCATCTGCTGCGCAACTGGGCCTCCGACTTCAATGCCTTAGCCGACGTCTGGTGGAACCCGGCGATCATGACCGGGCGCCGCATCACCGACGCGGCCCTGCGCGGCCAGGAAGCGCGCATGATCGAGATGATCCAGTGCCGGCGCGCCATCGCACAGGTGTATGCGATGAATTTCGATTTCGATTTCGCCGCCACGCTGCGCCGTGTCAAGGCACCGACCCAGGTGATCGAGTGCCGCGTGCCGGAGGAAGCCCATCTGGGCGCGCAGGGTCCGAAGATGATGAAGCTGCTCAAAAGCGGTGAACTGGTGTCGCTCGACAATGCCGGCTTCGACGCCACCGAGGCATTCGCCGCCGACATCGCCAAGGTAGGCAGCCGCTTTTTGCTCAAACCATAAGAGGCGGACATGAAAATCTGGCACCAGAGCTACACCGACCTGACCGTCATGCCGCTGTACCGAAAGACCCTGACCGAGCATGCGGCCAGGGTCATGGGCGGCGAAGGCACGGTGGTCGTGCATGGCTTGCGCCCGGGCACCTATGCGCCGGGCTGCGCACCGATCGATGCGATCCGCCATCGTTACGTGGCCACCATGCTCGAAACACAGATCTGCGACGCCGCCCTGATCGCCGAGCGTGAGGGCTTCGATGCGATGGCGATCGGCTGCTTTTTCGACCCGGCGCTGCGCTCGGCGCGCTCGCTTACGAACATTCCCGTGATGGGCTTAGGCGAGACCTGCGCATTGGTCTCCTGTTCGCTGGGCCGCAAGTTCGGACTGGTCACCCTGTGTGCCGACCAGTCCGCCGATTACTCCGACCTGATGCATGCCTACGGATTCGATCGCCGCTTTGCCGGCGCGGTCGCGGTGGAACCGGCGATCGATGAATTCGCGCTTGAAGCCGATGAAGCCACCGCGCAGGCGGTCGAGGCGCGTTTCGATGCGGCCTGCGCAACCGTGATCCGCCAAGGCGCCGACATCATCATTCCCGCCGACGGCGTGTTGAACGAATTCCTGGTGCGGCGCGGGCGCTTGAAGGCGCACGGCGACGTGCCGGTGATGGATAGCCTGGGCGTGCTGTTCCAGCATGCGGCATTCTTCGCGCGCATCGCCCGCACCACAGGGTCAGGCGTCAGCCGGCGCCAGCTCTACACGCAACCATCCGCCGCGATGATTGACCATGTTCGAGGCTTCGCCAGCCAGCGCGCGCTGGCGAACGACTTTTCGGGCAAACCTTGATCCTAAGGGTATTGCCGCCCTGCGGCGGCAGTACCTCAAGAAATCAGCACCACCTTGCCGAAGATGTCGCGCGAAC
>JAYTDE010000706.1:0-5122 GCA_043736195.1 Burkholderiales bacterium
CGCATCACTTTGCCGGCGCGTACTTGACGCCGTCCCAGGCCAACCGGGTAGGGCCGGGAATCGCCTGCCGCGACTGCGGATGCAATGCATCGCCCGGCAGCGCCAGGCAGCGCACGCCGCCATCCTCGAAGGTCACCGGCTGCAGCACCGGCGGTTGCTGCGAACGCGCATCCGCCAGCAGCGATTCGATGCTGGCGTACTGCGCCAGGTGCTGCAAGCTCATGTAGGTAGGCGGAGCCAGCTTGATGCCGCCGCTTGCCCAGCGTGCCAGCGCCGCGCTCGGGCTGAGCCACTCACTGTGCGTGGCCTCGAAATCGTCATGCACCGCCGCCTGCTCAGGCGGTGCCACCGCCAGGAAGAAGCGCGCATCGAAGCGCTTGGCGAGTATCGCCGGCGTGACCCAGCGGACCCAGGGCACCAGGGCGGCGGCATCGAGCATGGCATCAAGCGAAGCCAACACCTCGGCCAGCGGTACCTTGGCATTGAGACGCTCGCGCGCGGCCCGCAGGTCGCCCCTCAGGCCATGCGCCAGGAGGACACCGGCTTCCTCGAAGGTTTCGCGCGCCGCGGCCACAAACATGCCGGCCGCCCGCTCGCGCGGCAGCTCCTCGCCCAGCGCCGCGACGTCGAGCTGCGCGACGCCGTACACCCGCGCCAGCATGGCCGCCGAACTGTCGGCCGCATCCACCTTGCCGCCGGGAAATACATGCGCTTCACCCAGCACATCCGACAGGCCGCTGCGCTTGACCAAGAACACCTCGAAGCCATCGGGCGCGCCGCGCAGGAGCAGCACCGTGGCGGCGTCGCGCGGCAGCGCCACTTCCTTTGTCGCGTCCGGTCCGAATTGCATCAGCCCTCCTTTGTCATCACTTGCCGGTGGCGAAAGCATCCGGCTTCATGGTCATTGAACATGCCGGTGGCCTGCATCAGGGACTGGCAAATCGTCGGGCCGACGAATTTGCAGCCATAGCCCAGCAACGCCTTGCTCATCGCGGTCGATTGCGGGGTCGCCACCGGCGCGTCGCGGTAGGAACGCCAACTATTGATGACCGGTTCGCCGTCGACGAAGCGCCACAGAAACGCCGCCAGCGAGCCGTGCTCGTCACGGATGCGGCGCACCGTTTTCGCGTTGACCACCGCGGCATTGACCTTGGCGCGATTGCGCACGATGCCGGGATCGGCCAGCAGCTTCTCGATCCTGGCGCCGCCGAAGCGGGCTACCCGATCGACATCGAAGCCCGCGAAGGCGGCGCGATAGTTCTCGCGCTTCCTCAGGATGGTGATCCACGATAGGCCGGCCTGCGCGCCTTCAAGGATCAGCATTTCAAACAGATGGGTGTCGTCATGCGAAGGCACGCCCCACTCATGATCGTGATAGTGCAGATACAAGGGATCGTCGGAGACCCAGCCGCAACGATGCAACCGTGCTTCCTTGTCCATCGTCACGGGCCACCAAACAGGCTGTCGACGCCCTCAACCGGCTCGAAACGCCCGTCGCGAAAAATCAGGCGCGTGGGCCCCGGCATGACGCGCGCCGGACTGGAATGCGCGGCGTCGCCCGGGTATACCACCACGCGCGTGCCGTCAAGTTCGAACGGCTGCGGTTCGATCACCCGCGGCCACACGCCGGAATCGCGGTGCATCGCCACCGCGACGCTGGGGTAGGTCGCCAGTTCCAGAAGGCTCATCAACTGCGGGGCTGCCAGCATGATTTCACGTGAACGATAACGCTGCAGAGCCGCACGCGGACTCAGCCACACGCTTTCGGTGGCCTCGTGGTTGTCGTGCCGCGCAATCTGGTCCTGCGGTGCGCGCGCCAGGAAGAAACGCGAGTCAAAGCGCTTCCTGGCCAGCGACGGCATTTTCGGCGTGATCCAGCGCGACCAGGGCTTGAGGGCACTGACGCTCAAGCGCAGGTCGAGTTCCTCGAGTACCTCGATGAACGAGAAGCCGGAGCGCACGCGACGGGTAGCCTCGTCCGCATACTCCGCACCCGCCGGGCTGCCATCGTTGCGCGTGGCCAGCAACACGCCGGCCTCTTCAAATGTTTCGCGCGCGGCCGCGACGTAGCACGCGGCCGCGGCTCGCACCTCGAGCGCAGGGTCGCCGAGCGCCGCGTGCAGGGTCTCGCCATCTGAATCGATGCGCGCCAGCATGTCTTCATCGCTGTCGGCGCGGTCGACCTTGCCGCCGGGAAACACATAGGCGCCGCCCAGCACTTCGGAATCATCATGGCGCCGCTGCATCAGCAGTTCCAGGCCATCGGCACCGTCGCGCAACAGGAGGACCGTGGCAGAAGGACGCGGCGGTGTCTCGACGACTTCGTGGTTGATGCGGAATTGCGGGGAACTCATGTTTGACTCCTGACTTCTTTCCCGCCGCCGCCGCGCATGGCCGGCGCAATGCCCGAATACGCAAGTGCGGCAAGGGTCATTGAAGAAAGCACCTGTGCGGAAGATTGGGAGGGTGATGGGAACCGGTCGCTGCGACGTCTTGCGCGCCGTGCAGGCCTTTTGACCACGTATCCAGACAGTTACAATCGCGCTGCATTATCGGCCGTGGAGTCGATTAATGCAAACCCGCCACAGCTTTCCGTAGACCCGAGTCCATGCAAGCACGCTATGCCGCCCTGGCACTGACAGGCCACGCCCGCGCCCTTCTTGCAGCCGCGGGCATGGATACCGACAAAGCCGCCACCGTCGCCGAAGTCCTGGTCGAAGGCGATCTGATGGGGCACGACACGCACGGCCTGGCCCTGCTCGGCCCCTACCTGGGTGAACTTGAGAGCGGCGCGATGAAAAGCAGCGGGGCGCCGATCAAGCTCAATCAGCGTCCTGCCGCCCAGGTATGGGACGGCCTGCGCCTGCCCGGACCGTGGCTGGTGGTACAGGCGCTCGAAGCCTGCGCCGCCATGGCGCGCACCTATGGCACCGGAACGGTGGTGATACGCCGTTCGCATCACATCGCCGCGCTGGCCGCCTACCTCAAGCGCGCCACCGACCAGGGCCTGCTGATGCTGCTGTACTGCAGCGACCGCAACAGTGCCAGCGTCGCGCCCTATGGCGGACTCGATCCGGTATTCACCCCCAACCCGATGGCATTCGGCATTCCAACCGGTGGCCTGCCCATCCTGGTCGATGTGTCGTGTTCGATCACCACCAACGGCATGAGCGGGCGCCTGGCCAAGGAAGGCAAGCGCTTTCCGGGCAAGTGGCTGCTTGACGACAAGGGCGCGCCCACGGATGACCCGAAGTTCGGTCTGCCCGGCGGCGGCGGTTCCATCCAGTTGCTGGGCGGCACCGATGCCGGCCACAAGGGCTTTGGCCTGACACTCCTGGTGGAATCCCTCACTGGCGGCCTGGCGGCCCACGGCCGCGCCGATCCAAAGGATGGTTGGGGCGCCACCGTGTTCGTGCAGTTGCTCGACCCCGAGGCTTTCGGCGGCCTGCAAGGCGCCACCCGCCAGCTTGACTTCGTGGCCGCCGCCTGCCACGCCTCGACCCCGCGCATCTCCGGCCAAGCGGTGCGATTGCCCGGCGAACGAGCGCAGGCCCGGCGTGCAGACCAGATCGCGCATGGCGTATCGCTGCATGCGTCGATCATGCCGATGCTGGCTCCCTGGGCTCAAAAGCTCGGCGTTGCGACGCCGCGGGCGCTGCCTTGAAGACTCAGGCGGCTATTGCCATACTTGCTTCGCCGATACCATCGACCGCAAACGAAACGCGGTCACCAATCTGTGGAAAGCGGGTTGTCACCAGACTGCCGGTAATCACGAATTCGCCCGCGCGCAAGCCCTGGCCACGAGTGCCTAAGTGCCGCACGATCCACAACATCGCGTCCAGCGGGTGCCCCAGCACATCACGCCCATGCCCCGCCCCCGTTTCCACCCCGTTGACAGTGGCCACGCCGCGCACGGCCGCCAGGTCGAGCCCCCGCCAATCGGTCATCCAGGCGCCCAGCACCACGCCATGATTCCATGCGTTGTCGGCAGCCAGCGACAGCATGGTCGCTCCCTCGTCGCGGCCGAATCGGCTGTAGTCGGCACCGCGATCGTCGATCAACTCGAACGCCGCGCACACCCCGCCGATATGCGCGGCAATCGCCGCCCGGGTCGAGGGCGGCGCGTCGGCACGCGTATCGCTGGCAACCAGAAAGGCGAGTTCGCATTCGAAACCGATGTGCACGCCCGCGCCTGCGCTGATGGTAGCCGGCGCGCGCCGCACGGCGCTGGCCAGCACCTGGCCTGCGATCGAATCGCCGTAGCCGACAAACGCGCGCATGGCAGGCGTGGTCAGGGCGATCTTGTGCCCTGCGCGCGGTCCGCGCCCGGCCGCGCAGCGCAGGGCCACCAGCGCATCCTGCACCTGGTAGGCCTCGGCGACGGATTGCGGCGTTGCCGCGCCGGCCAGCGGCGCGAAGGGCCGGCGTTGCGCGTGCTCGGCATCGAGCCAGCGCGCGGCCGCGTTGATCTTTCCACCAGACACCTGGCTCATGATTGCCCTTCCCTTTTGATGCACGTGGCCACGATTATCGGCCTTTCGCGCCCACAGGTCGAATCCGTGCATCGCTTCCGGGGCGAAGGCGCGGCATGCTGAACCGGCCGCAGCCGAACCGGCTGCGCGGCTTGATCCTGATGATAGGCGCCGGCCTGTGCTGGAGCATGGGCGGCCTGGTGGTGCGCTCGCTGACACTGCAGGATGCCTGGGCAATCGTCTTCTGGCGCTCGATCTTCATGGCCCTTTTCGTGCTGGTGGTGTTGCTGGTGCTGCATCGTCGCACCGTGCTGACCGAAGTACGCGGGATCGGCCCGGCCGGCTGTGCGGCTGCGCTGTGCCTGGCCGCGCAGATCTATCTGTTCATACTTTCCCTGCACAACACCTCGACTGCGCACACCTTCGTGCTGATGAGCATCTCTCCTTTGGTGACCGCGCTGGCCGGGCGCCTGTTCCTCGGCGAGCGGGTGGCGTGGACCACCTGGATCGCGATCGGCGTGGCGCTCGCCGGCATCGGCGTGATGTTCGGCGATGGCTTCGCCGCACAGTCCGGGCATGCCCATCTGCTGGGCAACCTGTTCGCTCTCGGCATACCGCTGGCCTACGCCTGCCAGATCCTCGCCGTGCGG
>JAYTDE010000707.1:0-1797 GCA_043736195.1 Burkholderiales bacterium
AGCGTGAAGCCGCCGGGCCGCACCAGGTCATGGGCGCCGATGCGCACGCCGTCGCGTTCCAGCACCGCATGCGGCAGGCGCGCACCGGGGCGCGTGATCGGGTGGTAGATACCGGCCATCGGGTCGCGCGCCGGTGCCGCGGTGCCGTCGGGCACCAGCGCCCCTTTTTCGTAGCGATAGCCGATTTCCATGTCGTGCGCCTGCGGGCCGATGCGCTGCACGTGCATGGCTTCGGCCAGGATGGCGCGCGCGGTGGCGCCGCCTGGCGTGTCCGAATACAGGCGCTCGAATGCCTGGCGGTTGGCCTCGACCTGGCCCGGCGTGACGCCGATGGCCTGGTCGATCAGGCCGCGCATGCGAAAACCGTTGAGCGCCCAGTCCGCCACGCGCGCGCCGACCGGCTGGCGCTCGGATTCGTAGCTGTCGATGAGGGCGTCTGGCGCCTTGCCCGAAAGTACAAGGGCCAGTTTCCAGGCCAGGTTGTAAGCGTCGCCGAATGCGGTGTTCAGGCCCAGTGCGCTCACCGGCGGATGGCGGTGCGCAGGCCGCCACCGCCTAAAAGCCCATGCCTCTGGACAGGATTTGAATGTCCGTTTCCGACTCCGGGCAGCCCTTCGAAATGCTGGCCGAACGCGGACGCATGCAAGAAGGTACGATGAATGCTTTGACGTCGTGACAAGGGGATGAAGGTGGCCATGCTGACCGTACGCAATGTGAGCGACGAGGTACACCGCGCCTTGCGCGTGCGCGCCGCCCAGCGCGGCCACAGCATGGAGGCAGAGGTGCGAGAGATCCTGGAGTCCGCAGTAAGCCCGCAGGGACGGATGAAGTTGGGCTCGATACTGGCAGACATGGGCAGGCGGGCCAAGCTCACCGACGAAGAGTTTGGCGTCTTTGAGCAGGTCCGCAGCAAAGACCCCGCCCGCCGGATGAAGTTCGAATGATCGACACCAACGTGGTGTCGGAACCGCTGCGCCCGGCGCCCAATGCCCGTGTGGTCGAATGGATCGACTCCCAGACACCGTAAGCATTATTCCTTTCGGCCATCACGGTGGCCGAGTTGCGCGCCGGCATGGCGTTGTTGCCTATGGGCAAGCGCCGGGCAGGCTTGCAAGAAAGTCTGGAGATAAAGGTGCTGCCGCTGTTTTCGGGCCGGGTGCTGCCCTTCGACATGGGGTGCACCCAAGCGTATGCGGAATTGATGGCCAAGGCTCGTGCATCCGGGCTGGCCATTGCCAGCGCAGATGGCTACATCGCCGCTATTGCCGCGGCCAATGGCTTGACTGTGGCCACCCGAGACACCGGCCCCTTCGAAGCTGCCGGCGCTTCGGTAATCAACCCCTGGCAGGCTTGAAGGTCGGCAGCCTCCTGTGGTTTTTCGCATCGACGGTCCGGGTAAGTTGCGCGGCGCGATGACGTCGAAGTTCTCGTGAGCGACGGCACACTGCCGAAGAAATGGAATGGTTGCTTGATCCGTTCGAGTGAGCGACCGCTCCTGCCCTAGAGCGAACCTTGGTTTCGTCACTCAGAAATGCAAGACTCGGCTGAGCGCGTCAACGAGCGCGTCAGCCGGGCGCACGGGCATGTCCCGCGAGCGCCAGGCCACATGCGCATCCGGGCGCACCAGCACCGCGCCCATCGCACCGACCTGCCGCAAACGTGCCCAGCTGCCCTCGACATCCCGATACTCGGCACCCGCGCCGATCACCGCCGAGTCGATGCGCACGCCGGCTTTCGCGGCGGCCTCGGCGGCGGCGTTGCGCCATTCCGCGTGGCTGCAAAAAAGCGTGAAGCCGC
>JAYTDE010000708.1:0-1505 GCA_043736195.1 Burkholderiales bacterium
TTGTCGCGACCTCACAGACTTTCGCCGCCGCCTGGCAAGTGGTCGAGTCGCGCGCCGGCGTGCAGACCGAGATCGATCTCGCCACGGCGCTACGCAAGGACGGGACCGTGACCGGCTGGGTGCAGCAAACCCATTCGAAGAAGACCACCACGCAGACCGGCGCCTATTTTGCTTATCGCAGCATGAAAGAGCAGGTGCGGGTCCATTGCGCGCAGCAGACCTCGACAGTGCTGATGCGCGGCTATTTCGATGACGATGGCAGCGAGATCGCCTCGATCAAGGGTACCGGCGAGACGCGCACAGTGATGCCCGATACCGGCGAACAGCGCGTGCTGGCACGTTTGTGCAATCCGACCGCGGACATCAAGCCGGCGCGCCCGCGCATGATCGCGCCGGCGGCGGCAGCCACGCCGGTGGCCGATGGCCGCTATATGGACGGCCCTGCGCCAAGCGCACTTAAATCCGGAATCATCCGCACCAAGGCGGAGGCGCCCGAAGCGCCGCCGGCCGCAGCCGCGCTGGTCAAGCCGGTTGACAAGGCCGCAGCCAAGCCGGCCGAAAAAAGCGAGGTGAAAGCGGCCGAAAAAGCATCTGTCAAGACCGAACCGGCAGCGGCGACCAGCGTTGAAAAAGCCGTAACAACTGGTGTGCACAGCCCAGCCGTGGCGCAGGCCAAGGCGATCGCGCATACCCCGGCCAAGCCGCAGGAGTCACGTCCAATACTGGTGGCGCGCGCGATGCACGCACGCAGCGCAAACGCCGCGCCAGCCGAGGCGGGCAACTTGCGCGGCCCGGCAGGCGCGGCGCATTCCCACGACGCGCACTGGGCCTACGAGGGCGAGAACGCACCTTACCGCTGGGGCGACCTGAAAGCCGACTACGCGACCTGCAAAACCGGCAGTCGCCAGTCGCCCATCGATATCCGCAATCCGCTGCTGTCTGAAGTCGAGCCAATCCTCTTCAACTACGAGGACGTGCCACTCAGGGTCACCAACAACGGACACACCATCCAGGTCGACTATGCGCCCGGCAGCTTCATCCTGCATGGCGGCGTACGCTACGAATTGCTGCAGTTCCATTTCCACACGCCGGCGGAGAACCGCATCAACGGCCGCGTCTTCGACATGGCCGCGCACCTGGTGCATCGCAGTGCGCAGGGCCGGCTGGCGGTGGTGGCCGTGATGTTCACGGCCGGACGCGAGCAATCCATGCTGCAGGCGGTGTGGGCCGCCATGCCCGGCACCCGCGACCGCACCCGCGAGCGCATCGATGTCGCCATCAACGCCCGGCAGATGCTGCCGGCCGACCCGGCTTACTTCAGTTACATGGGTTCCCTCACCACCCCGCCATGCACTGAAGGCGTGCAATGGCTGGTGATGAAAACCCCGGTCGAGATTTCACGCGAGCAGATCGCCCATTTCACCGCCCTCTACCCGATGAACGCGCGCCCGCTGCAGGCGCAGAACGATCGGGTGATCAAGACCGGCAGATAGTTGCGCTTGAAG
>JAYTDE010000709.1:0-2850 GCA_043736195.1 Burkholderiales bacterium
GGCGACCACAAGGATGGCTGGGGCCTGGCTTACTGGTTCGCCGCTGCCAACGGCATGCTGTGCGGCAAGCGCCCGCAGGACCTGCTCGGCGCCGCGCCCGAACGCGTGCTTGCTGCGGCAATTGACGAAGTGGCTGAAATCGCCCATGCCTGAGGTATCGCCGCGCTGCATGGGTATAGGTGCGGCGCACGGTGATGCATGAACCGGCCGATCCGCCGGCTTCGCTACATGTCACCCCCACGGTATGGCCGGCGGGGCGGCCGATTCACCGCATCCACCTGAAAGCCTTCGCCGCGGCCGGCTTCAATCCGGGCGTCAGGGGCAACGCGCGTTTCAGTCCGATCGCAAATGCGCGGGGCCGCCCGGTTCCCACGCTCTACGGCGGCAGTGACTTTGAATGCGCGGCGATGGAAACCGTGTTCCACGATGTGCCGTTCGCCCCTGGCTTCAAGAGTTACGACAAGCGGAAGTGGACCGGGCAGACCCATTCGGTACTGGTGCCCGCAGCGGCGCTCAAACTGGCGGACTTGAGCAACGTGGCCTTGCGCAAACTGGGCGTGCCGCGCGCGCACTTGATCGACACCGAAAAAGACCGGTATCCGGTAACCCGCAAGTGGGCGGCGGCGATTCATCTGCAGCATCCGCAATTGCAAGGCATGGTCTGGGTGTCGCGGCAGGATGATCGTGCGCGGGCGCTGATGCTGTTTGGTGACCGCGTGCCTGCGGGCTTGCTGGTGCCGCAGGGCGCGAGCCGCGATTTGGTCGACGGCGCACCAGCGACTCTGGAACTGTTGATGTTGGCCGACTTGATTGGCGTATCGGTGGTCGCCGGGTATAGCTGATGATGTGGGCAACAGGTATGCTTTGGGAGACGAAAGTGTCTCGGATCAGACTTGAAATACTGCCAACAAATGCTTATTGTGTAAGGACTACTTCCCCTGTTGCTTCGTCGGCAGGGTGCGGGGGCTCCTTCGGGAGCCCTTGCTTTTTATGGATTCCAAATGAGAACAATCGCATACGTCGATGGTTTCAATTTGTACTATGGAAGCCTGAAGAACTCTCGGCAAAATAGATGTGTTGCCCGGTGTATTGGCTAAATGCCAGTTGCCAGTCACATTGATGGATGGCGCGATCTCAAAGCCCGCCGCTTGGTAACCCGCTTCGGTGGGTTTTTTTTCGCCTGCTTTTGCAATCAGGTCGGCGACCGACATGATTGCAAATGCCTATTTTTGCAAGTCAAACTGAAACATCACCTGTGCGACCCTGCCCAATGCGCCGCGCGACCGGTGTTACGACTATTGATCGCCCGCAAGGCGCCACAATTGACCCGCCGCATGTCATGATCGGGCGCAAACATATGACTGGGCATCGAAGAGTAACGGGAGCGCGAAACATGCTGTTGCGGGCTGGGGTTTGGTTGGGCTTGGGGCTGGCGTGTTTGGCAGGTGGCACGGCACAGGCGGTGACGGTCGAGCGTTTTTCACCGCAAGGCGAGGTGCGCGCGGTGCGCCAGGTCGCGGTACGCTTCTCCGAAGACGTGGTCCGGTTCGGTGACCCGAAAGCGCCGACGCCGTTTGCCATCGAGTGCGCCGAAGCCGGCCAGGGGCGCTGGCTGGACGCGCGCAACTGGGTGTTCGATTTCGGGCGCGACCTGGGGCCGGGGCTGCGTTGTTCCTTCAGGCTCAAGCCGGAGCTGCGTGCCCTGGCAGGTAGCGCTTTCAGCGGCAAGGCCGATTTCGGATTTTCCACCGGCGGGCCCGCGGTGCTGTCGACCCAGCCCACCCAGGGCACGGCTACCATCGACGAAGAGCAGACCTTCATCCTACGTTTGAACGGTGCCGCGCTTGAGGCCAGCGTATTGGCCAACGCCTGGTGCGTGGCCGAAGGTGTGGGAGAGCGGATTCCGGTGGCACTCATCGGCGGGCAAAAGCGCAGCGAGTTCTTCAAGGCCTTGAAGCGTGAGCGCGATGCCGCCGACGACAAGCTCTTGCTGCTGCAATGCAGGCAGCGCCTGCCGGCTGGCGCTGCCATCAGCCTGATCTGGGGGCGCGGCATCGCGACCAATGCGGCGGACGCCGGCCAACGCGTTTCGACCACACTGGATCAGCAGCTCAAGTTCAAGGTGCGGCCCGAGTTCAAGCTTGCCTTCAGTTGCGCGCGCGACAACGCGCAGGCGCCCTGTTCGCCGTATCAGCCCTTGAGTGTGGAATTTTCGGCTGCGGTGGCGCGCGCTCTGGCCGACGGCATCCGCATCAAGACCGCCGATGGTGAGCGCCGCCCGTCCTTAACGCAGAGCGCTCAGGATGCGGCGGTCAGCCGCGTCACTTTCAACCCGCCGTTTGCCGAGAATGCCGAGCTTGTCGTCACCCTGCCGGCGAAATTCGCCGACGACAGCGGCCGCGCGCCGGTCAATGCCGCGTCGTTTCCCTTGAAGACCCGCACCGGCGAGGGCTCGCCGCTGGCCAAGTTCGCGGCCGGCTTCGGCATCATCGAACGCTCGCAGCCGATCTTGCCCGTGACGCTGCGCAACGTCGAGCCTGTGTTGAACCTGGCCCAGGTCAGCGTCAAGGCGGGCGCGGCTGGCGAGGGAGGCGCGCCGGGGGCGGTGCCTGCACCGAAGGGCCCGGCCATGAACCGGGTGCGCTTAAGCGACGATGCGCAGATCATCAGCTGGCTCAAGCGTCTGCGCCGTGCCGGCCAGGATGAATTCAAGTCGCGTGAGAGTCCCTTGCTCAAGGGCACGCCGAATCTGAAAACCGCAACCCTGCCGGCCCCCGGCGGCGGCAAGTTGTTCGAAGTGGTCGGCATTCCGTTACCAGAGCCGGGCTTCCACCTGGTCGAGCTCGAAAG
>JAYTDE010000710.1:0-3748 GCA_043736195.1 Burkholderiales bacterium
AGGGGATTTTTCACGCTGCACGCTGTAGGCGCGCCTTTCGTTCCGCGCCGACCTCTTTCGTGTTTTCGCGCGCGACATCCGCCGA
This sequence comes from Burkholderiales bacterium, assembly GCA_043736195.1. Taxonomy (GTDB): domain Bacteria; phylum Pseudomonadota; class Gammaproteobacteria; order Burkholderiales; family JAEUOS01; genus JAEUOS01. The sequence continues at coordinate 86 of JAYTDE010000710.1, forward strand.
AGCAGGCAGTAATGGCGCCGAGTTGCGGCGCCGCAAAGGCGGGCGGCCCTTTGCCTGCTACGTGGTTTGGCTACAGGCTCTTGTGTGCGCCGTCGCAAAACGGCTTGCCGGCGGTGCTCTTGCAGCCGCACAGCCAAACTTTCCTGGCTTCCTCGATGGTGAATTTCATCGGCGTGAATTCACCGCCTTTGTGCGAGCCGTCGCAAAACGGTTGCTTGGCGGATTTGCCGCACGCGCACCACCAGTAATCGCCGGCGGCGAGTTCAAGGGCGTAGGGGGCTTTCTGGGCGATTTCGGGTGTGGCCATGGCGTTGCTCCTGTGGGGGGAAGGGCGTGAAGCGGAATAGGGCTGAAAGGATGAATGGCGAACGGCAAAACGAAAAGAGGGATGGGTGAATGGGCGAAAAGGAGCAGTGGCGCGGGATTGCATAGGCCAACGCGTACAGGGCCGACGGATCATGGATTCCTGATTCCGCGCCGCGATTTCAGTCTGATCATAACGCGAGCGCCCCTTGGCCGGCGCCGCGACGCCACTGGATTGACAGCGCTTTGCCGCCGTTGCGCCAGATTGCTGTCATCATGTTCATGCACATTCGAGCCATGACCATGCCACTGTATTTTTTTCGTCGCCAAGCGCACGCATTTTGCGCTGTGCTGTCCGCTTTGCTGCTGGGCGCCTGCGCGCTCAGGGCGCCGGCGCCACTGCCGGTACCCGCCGTTCCGACCGCACCGTCGGCAGCCGCCACGCCCAAGCCCAAACCGAAGATCGCGCTGGCCTTAGGCGGCGGCGCGGCGCGCGGCTTCGCGCACATCGGCGTGATCAAGATCCTCGAGCAAAACGGCATCGTGCCCGACATCATCGTCGGCACCAGCGCCGGTAGCCTGGTCGGCGCGCTCTACGCCGGCGGCTTCGATGGCTTCGCGCTGCAGCGCCTGGCGTTGACCATGGATGAAGGCGTGCTGGCCGACTGGTCGATTTCCGGCATCACCAAAGGCGTGCTCAAGGGCGAATTGCTGGAGGCCTATGTCAACGATCGCCTGCAGGGGCGGGCCATCGAAAAGCTGGGCAAGCCTCTCGGCGTGGTGGCCACCGATCTGGCCAGCGGCGAGGCGGTGGTGTTTCGCGCCGGCAATACCGGCATCGCGGTGCACGCTTCGTCCGCGGTGCCGGGTGCATTCCGCCCGGTGCGCATCGCCGGCCGCGACTATGTCGATGGCGGCCTGACCCATCCGGTGCCGGTACGCGCGGCACGCGCGATGGGGGCGGATATCGTGATCGCGGTCGATGTGTCGCAAAATCCGCGCAACAGCCGGACCGACGATATCGCCAGCATCCTCCTGCAAACCTTCGCCATCATGGGGCGCTCGATTGCCCGCGCCGAACTGGCGGCGGCCGATATCGTGATCCGGCCGCAGGCCAATACCGGCGGCACCGATTTCGCAGCGCGCCACGAGGTGATTCTCGAAGGCGAGCGGGCGGCGCTGGCGGTGCTGCCGCAGTTGCGCGAGCGGCTCGCGCGCTAGCGCTGCGCGCCCAGGAAACCGGCGATATCTTCCAGCACCGGCGCGAATCCGCGCAGCGGCGCCGCCAGCGCGCCCACCAGGCGCGCGTGGTCGAGTCCCGGATAGGCGATCTCCCGTGCGCTGCCACCGGCCGAGCGCAGTGCGCTTGCCAGGCGCGTGCTGTTGCCCGGGCTGACCACGCTGTCGTCAATTGCGGTCAGTAAAAGCGCAGGAGGCAGGCGCCGGCCGTCGCGCCTCACCCGGTGGATCGGCTGGGTCGCGTCCGGCGTATCCGGATAGCCGAATAGCGCGCGGGTCGCCACACCGGTCAGTGGCCGAAAGTCGTAGGGACCGGCTAAGCCGACAAAACCGCGCACGCTCTCGGGCGCCACGCCGGCACGCGCCAGATACTCGGGTGCATAGGTCAGCATCGCCGCGTTATACGCACCGGCCGAATGCCCGGCCAGGTAAATTCGCCGCGGGTCGCCGCCCAGGCGTGCCGCATTGCGCACCGCCCAGGCCACGGCGCGCGCGCAGTCGTCGAGAAAATCCGGGTAGCGCACTTCGGGGTGCAAGCGGTAGTCGGGAATCACCGTGATATAGCCGCGGCTGGCGAAGGCTTCGCCGGCGAACAGGTAATCGCCGCGTGCGCCGGTGGTCCAGCCGCCGCCGTAGAAGAACACCACGATCGGTGCGCCGGACGCGGTGCTTGACGGTGAAGCCGGCAGGCTGGCCGGCACATACACGTCGAGGCGTTGCCGTTCAAGTGTGCCGTAGGCGATATCGCGTTCGGCGCGGAAGGTGTCGCCCGGCACCAGGCTGTTGATCAAGGTCAGCGGCGCGCAGGCGCCGACTGCGAGGATCAAGGCCAGCGCAAATGCGGCGGCAAACAGGATCCGCAGCGAAACGGATGTGGGCAGGCGCAGGGTCACGTTGTGTGTACGTATCGACCCGCCGGTGCGGATGCGCCAGGCTTGGCGCCGCCCCCCTGCCTAATCGAGCGCCGGCGGCGCGTCGCGCAGATAGACCGGCAGGTCGGTGGTCGGCGGGCGCTCCGGCACCTGGAAGAACATGTCGGCGGCGAAGCCGCGGTGGTAGGAGGTATGGATGATCAGGTGCAGGATGACCTCGCTCGACGTCATGGCGCCGGCACCGCCGCCGACGAAGGTGAAGTTGAGGGTTTCATCCAGCGATTCGGGCGTCAGGCCGTCGCTCCAGGTGATGAACCAGGCGTCGAATTCCTGCTGTGCGCGCCATAACTCGGCCAGCGGCGGGTGCTCGGCGGTGTTGCGCGCACTGTAGCCGTGTTCACGCCCTTCCACGTGGGCGCGAAAAATCGAATCGATCACGTAGTTGTGGTTGAGGGTGTGAACGATGTTCTTGAACAGCGTCGCGCGCGGTTTCTCGGCCTCGCCCGGCGGCAGCGCGAATACCGAATCGAAGAACACCCGGTTGGCCCAGGTGTTGTAGCGGGTCAGCATGCGGGCGGTTTTCAGTGCGCTCATGGTGCGACTCCTTTGATGGGTGGCGCGCCCGCTGCGGGCGCGCTGTGTCGGGCGATGCGCCGGATTCGCGCGCGTCGCATTTTATCGCCGCTGGTCAAGCGTTGCCGGCGACTTCGCGGCGCACGATCGCCGCACCTTCGACCATGGCGCGCAGCTTGCCGTCGGCCACCGCGCGCGGCAGGTACTTCATGCCGCAGTCGGGCGCCACGATGATGTTCTGGGCCGGCGCATGGGGCAGGGCGCGGCGAATCCGTGCGGCCACCGTTTGCGGGCTTTCGATGGCCATGTCGGCCAGGTCGATCACGCCCAGGATGATTTTCTTGTTGTCCAGCGTCGCTAAGACCGCGGTGTCGAGGTTCGACTGCGCGGTTTCGAGCGACACCTGCTTGCAGGTGCACGCGTGCAGTTCGGGCAGGAAGGAGTAGCCCGAGGGGCGCGCGTGGATCACCGCGGCGTAGCCGAAGCAGATGTGCACGGCAGTGGTGCCGGCAACGCCTTCGAGCGCGCGGTTCAGGGCCGCCAGGCCATACTCGCGGGCCTTCTCCGGGCGTGCCTGCATGTAGGGCTCGTCGATCTGCACCACGTCCGCACCGGCGGCGAACAGGGCCTTGATCTCGGCATTCACGGCAATCGCGTAATCCATCGCGCACTCGGC
>JAYTDE010000711.1:0-2516 GCA_043736195.1 Burkholderiales bacterium
CATCGAGCAGGTGAACCAGGCGGTGGCGCAGATGGACCGTGTGACGCAGCAGAACGCGGCCCTGGTGGAACAGGCGGCGGCGGCGGCGGAATCGATGGAGGATCAGGCGATCGGCTTGACTAAAACCGTCAGCGTGTTTCGCATGGCTGGCGACTACAGCCCGGCACGGCTGGCGGCGCCAGGCAAAGCAATTGTGACCGATGGCGCTGGATCATCGCCGGGCAAGGCCGCCAGACGGGGCGCGGGCGATGCGCGCGGCAAGGCAACGGTGGCTGCAGCGACAAGTGCTGGTGAATGGGATGAATTTTGATCGGTGTAACAGCCACAAAAACCGGAAAAAGGAACGAAAATATGTTGCGCAAACTGAATTTGTCCGGCTTTGGCACACGTATCTGGGCCCTCATAGGTATCGCGATTGTCGGCGGGTTGGTGTTGGCCCTGGCGTCACTGGGCGCCTTGCGTGAATCGATGCTGGCCGAGAAGCGGCTGGCAACCAAACACGTGGTGGAAGTCGCGCGCGATGTGGTGGCCGGGTTTCATGCGCAGGTCGCCAGCGGCGCGTTGAAGGACGATGCGGCGCGTTCGATGGCGGCAGCAGCGCTGAAGAGCCTGCGTTACGAAGGTCAGGAGTACTTCTGGATCAACGACATGGCGCCCGCCATGATCATGCATCCGTTCAAGCCGGAGCTTGACGGCAAGCCGCTTGGCGCGATCAAGGACCCTTCCGGCAAGCTGCTGTTCGTCGCCTTTGTCGATGAAGTCAAACGCAACAAGGCGGGTTTCGTCGCCTATCTTTGGCCGAAACCCGGGATGACCGCGCCGGTGCCGAAACTCTCCTATGTGCAGGGTTTCGAACCCTGGGGTTGGGTGATCGGCTCCGGAATCTATGTCGACGACGTGGAAGCCGCGGTCTGGGCCGGTGCGCGCCGCCTTGGCATCGGCTTCGGCCTGGCGATCGCGGTGCTCGGCCTTTTCGGCTGGCTTATCGTGCGTTCGCTGACCCGGCCCCTGCATGCCGCGGTGAAGGTGGCCGATGCAATCGCCGCCGGCAAACTCGACAACGTCGTTGAACGCGGCGGCAGGAGCGAAGCCGGGCGTCTTCTCGCGGCCCTGGCGACGATGCAAACAAACCTGCAGGAGCGCACCGCGGCGGACCACAGGACGATGGCCGAAAATCTGCGCATCCGGATTGCCCTGGACAATGCTTCGACCAACATCAGAATTGCCGATTCCGATGGGCGCATTGTCTATCTGAACCGCGCCATCGAAGGCACCATTCGCAAGCATGAAGCGGAGATCAGGCGCGAATTGCCCGGCTTCGATGCCGACAAGCTCATCGGCGGCAGTATCGGGGTGTTTTATCCGGATCCCGCCGCGGCACTCGCGACACTGGCGACGCTGGTGGCCACCCGGCGCTCGCGCCTGACCATCGGCGGCCGGCAATTCGATATCGTGACCAATCCGATTATCGGTGAACACGGCGAGCGACTTGGCAGTGTGGGGGAATGGCAGGACCGCACCGATGACTTGCGCGCGGAAGCGGACATCAGCGCGCTGATCGAGCGCGCCAGCCGCGGCGACTTCGAGCAAGAGGTCGATAGCAGCAGCTTTCAGGGCTTTCACCAGCAGGCCGGGGCCGGCCTCAATCGCTTCCAGAAGGAAGTACGGCAGGGGCTCGACGAAGTCAGTCGCGTGTTGGGTGCGATCGCCCGAGGTGACTTGACGGCTCGCATGGACGGCACCTATAGCGGGGCGTTTCTGCGCATACAGAGGGACTGTGATGCCACCGCGACGCAACTGACATCGATTGTCGGGCAGATCCAGCATGGCGCGGACACCATCAACACCGCGGCGCGGGAGATCGCCGCGGGCAATACCGATTTGTCGCAACGCACCGAGCAGCAGGCGTCCAGCCTGCAGGAGACTGCCTCAAGCATGGAAGAGCTGACTGCCACGGTGAAGCAGAACGCCGACAACGCGCGTCACGCCAATCAGTTGGCAGAGACCGCCAGCCAGATCGCGGTCAAGGGTGGTGCCGTGGTGGGTGAAGTGGTTGGAACGATGCAGGCGATCACGGCATCGAGCAAGAAGATCGTCGACATCATCGGCGTGATCGATGGCATCGCGTTTCAGACCAACATCCTGGCGTTGAACGCTGCGGTGGAAGCGGCGCGCGCCGGCGAGCAGGGGCGCGGCTTCGCGGTGGTGGCAACCGAGGTGCGCAACCTGGCGCAGCGCAGCGCCAACGCGGCCAAGGAAATCAAAGGCCTGATCGGCGACTCGGTGGACAAGGTCGAATCGGGCTCAAAGCAGGTGGCCGACGCCGGCGCCACGATGGAAGAAGTGGTGCGCTCGGTCAAGCGGGTCACCGACATCATGGCCGAGATCACCGCGGCCAGCCAGGAGCAGAGTTCGGGCATCGAGCAGGTGAACCAGGCGGTGGCGCAGATGGACCGTGTGACGCAGCAGAACGCGGCCCTGGTGGAACAGGCGGCGGCGGCGGCGGAATCGATGGA
>JAYTDE010000712.1:0-5519 GCA_043736195.1 Burkholderiales bacterium
CATGTCGGTCATGGTTTTTCCTTTAGGCGGCCGCGGCGACTTGCTGCACCGCACGCACGATGTTGTGATAGCCGGTACAGCGGCAGATGTTGCCTTCGAGTCCGGCGCGGATCTCGGCCTCGGTGGGCTTGGGGTTGTCGGCCAGCAACTGGCAGGCCGACATCACCATGCCCGGCGTGCAAAAGCCGCATTGCAGCCCATGGCAATCGCGAAACGCTTCCTGCATCGGATGCATCTTGCCGTCGGCACCTGCTGCGAGGCCCTCGATGGTGGTGATGGCGGCGCCACCGGCCTGTACCGCCAGCATCGAGCACGCCTTCACCGCGCGGCCGTTCAGGTGAATGGTGCAAGCGCCGCATTGGGCGGTATCGCAGCCGACGTGGGTGCCGGTCAACTGCAACTGCTCGCGAATAAACTGGGACAGCAGGGTGCGCGGGTCGATCGCCGCGGTCACCGATTTGCCGTTCACCGTCATGCTGACGGAAACTGTCATCGTGTTTCTCCTTTGGATGGGTAATTCAATGCGGTTCGCGTGTTGCGCTTCCCGTGCAGAATCGCGGATTTGCGCAGCATCGCTGAAAGGCGGTTTTTTGTTGTTTGACGCTTGTTGTTTGACGCCGCGCTCATCATACGAGACCGCGGACGAAAGCGTCAACGTCGATGGGCCATGCGTGCGGTTTTTTTTTCGACTGGCGAAAGGTGTGCGCGTCAAAACCGTGTCAAATCCTGATGGTAGCTGCGTCGACTACGACGACGATTCCGGGTTTCCCCGCATATGCGGCCATGCCGTGCGATTTGCGAAGCGCCACCCACCAGGTGGTTGGCACAGCCGATCACTATTGGGTGGCAGCCTCCTTGAGCAGCCAATGCGTGAAAGCGGTGACTTCCGGTCGCGCCCGGCTACCGCGTGCCACCACCAGAAAGTATTGTCGCGGCACAGCCATGCGGCTGTCGAAAGGCGTCACCAGTTTGCCCTGGCGGATCAGGCGCTTGACGTGCTGCGAGCGACCGATCGCCACCCCTTCGCCTTCAACCGCGGCGGCGATGGCCTGCTCGTAATGTGAAAACGTGAGGGTTCCGGCCGGCTTCAATTCCGGCACCTTCCAAAGTGCCAGCCAGTTGCTCCAGTCCAGTGAAGGCACGCGGCCGCGCGCATCTTCGTAGCGCAGCAGTACATGGCGGCGCAGGTCGGCCGCCGTCCTCAAGGGGCGCGCCGTGTCGTTAAGCAGTGCCGGACTCACCACCGGGAAGGCCTCTTCGCCCATCAGCGCTTTCGCGTCGCGCGGCGCTGCTTCGGGCTCGCAGAAGCGGATCGCGCAATCGATGCGCTCCTGCTCAAGCGAAACGATGTCGTCGTTGGCGGCGATACGCACGTCGATCTCCGGCCGCAGCTTGCGAAAGGCTGACAGGCGCGGCACCAGCCAGAGCGAGGCGAACGACAGCGGCGTGGTGACGGTGACCACCTGGGCGCCGGGCGCGACAAGTTCGGCGATCGCCGCATCGATGTCGGCCAGGGCCCGACCAAGCACGCGGTGCAGGCGCTCGCCGGCGGCGGTCAGCTCGAGGCGGCGATTGTGGCGGCGGAACAGCGCCAGGCCAAGCGCGGTCTCCAGCGTCTTGATCTGCCGGCTCACCGCCGACTGGGTGACGAACAACTCGGCGGCGGCGCGCGTAAAGCTCAAATGGCACGCCGCCACGGCGAAGCCGCGCAGGGCGTCGAGCGAAGCGGGAGCCCTTCCAGCGGGCCGCATTGCATGAGTTTTATTCATGTGAAGTCGTCGGAAATGTCGTTTGCGCTGTGTGTAGCCTCGGCGCAAAATTGGCATCACTGGCTCTGTGATCCTGCAACTCCACCAGGCATTTTGAATGCATAAAACTGATCCGAAAGAGGCGCATCATGCAAGCAGTATTCAATCATCTGGAGTTTCGACTGGGCGCGCACGACGGCCTGGCGCTCGATCATGCGGCGGCCGCGGCGATCACGGTGATCTCCGGCAACGTCTGGGTCACGCAGGATGGCCGGCATACCGATCATGTGCTTCTGGCCGGGCAGACGATGCGGGTGCGCGGCAACGCGGCCTTGTGGCTTTCCGCGCTTTCGCCGGCACGCTTAAGTGTCGATGCGGGGCTGGCGCAGGGGGGAAGCCTGCGACGGCTCGGCCGCAATCTGCTGGCGCGCTATTTGTGGCTTGCCAGGCGGGGTGGCGGTCGCATGTCACAGCGCAGTTCACTGGCCGGAATCTTTTGAGCCAGCTTGCGCTGGTGCGATGGTCCTGTCGGTGCGTCGGTGGCTGAGTTCGGCCAAGCGGCAGGAGCGATCGCGCAAGCCGGGCGGGAGCGCTGGTGGCGCAAGCATCGTGCCCGGCCTCCGCATCGCAGTTGCGCATCACCGGCAATAAAAAAGGCCCGCTTGCGCGGGCCTTTTTGAACTCGGCCTAAGCTAAAAAATCAGGCTTTGAGGTGCGCGCTGACCAGTTTGGTCATCTCGAACATCGAGACCTGCTTCTTGCCACCGAACACGGCCTTGAGCTTGTCGTCGCCGTTGATCATGCGACGGTTGGTCTTGTCCTGCAGACCGTTCTTCTTGATGTACGCCCAGATCTTGCTGGTGACTTCAGTACGCGGCACGGCTTTGTCGCCGATCACGGCAGCCAGAACGGCTGACGGCGTGACAGGCTTCATGAACGCCGCATTGGGCTTGCGCGCGGCTTTCTTGGCCGCAGGCTTTTTGGCGGCCGGCTTTTTAGCGGCTGGCTTTTTCGCAGCCGGCTTCTTGGCGGCGGGTTTCTTCGCAGCTACTTTCTTGGCGGCCGGTTTTTTGGCAGCGGGTTTCTTTGCAGCGGGTTTCTTGGCAGTGGCCATGTTTAATTCCTCCTGAAAGGATTGCGGTTGCGTGAAGGTGAGTCAAGCATTTTGCCAAGAGCCGGAAAACCGGCGCTGATGTTGCATTCGCACTCGATTTTGCGTCTCTCGCCACTCTGAAAATCACGTTCTTCGAGAGTGACAGCGCGAAGGATGCACACTCTGAATTGCCTTGTCAACGGTTTTTCAGAGGGAAAACGCAAAAAGTTGGCGGGCTTTCCCTCTGAAAACCCGCTTATTCAAGCGTTCCTGACCCTTGCGAGGGCTACAAAACCGGGTATTCGGCGGCTCGCCGACCACAAGGGATGGTAGTCGGCGCGCCGCGTGATCGGGCAATTCAGAAGCACCTGCCGCGCGCTAGAATGGGTGGGTCTTTCATAAAACACCCATGCAAAACACACAGGTGGCAACATGCAACCCGCAAGCCCGAATGAAGTGAAGCTTGGCGACCTGCGCAAGGATTACGCACTTTCCGCACTCGACGAATCCGAGGTCGCAGCCCTGCCTTTCACGCAGTTTCGCCAGTGGCTGGACCAGGCGCTGAGCGCGCAGTGCCCGGAACCCTCGGCCATGTCGCTGGCGACGGTCGGGGCCAACGGCAGGCCTTCCTCGCGCATCGTTCTGCTCAAGGAGGTCGACGAACGCGGCTTGGTGTTCTATACCAACTACGCTAGTCGGAAGGGGCGTGATCTCGCAGCCAACCCGCATGCAGCGCTGCTGTTCCATTGGATTGAACTGGAACGCGAGGTGCGCATCGAGGGTCGGGTGGAGCGCGCCGAAGCCGCCGCTGCCGACGTCTACTTCGCCTCGCGTCCGCTGCTAAGCAGGATCGGCGCGATTGCCTCGCCGCAAAGCGAGGAGATTTCCGGCCGCGCCTGGCTGGAACAGCGGTTTTCGGAGACCCAGGCGCGTTTTGGCGAGTCGCCGCCACGCCCGGAAAACTGGGGGGGCTACCGCCTGATTCCCGAGTCATTCGAGTTCTGGCAGGGCCGCCGCAGCCGATTGCACGACCGCATCGTCTATACCGTGCGGGATGGCGGCTGGAAGATCGCGCGCCTGGCGCCGTGAGCCGGGGCGCCTGCGTGGCTGAAGATTCAAATCCGGATTCGCAGCGCATGCCGATGAGATGCTGATACGGCCGCAACATCCGATCTTGCGAAACGCGCGGCCGGAACCTGGCGCGACCCGGCCGATGCCATTCCGCAACCACCGCCAAGGCGGCTCGATTGCGCCACTGCGCCTGGTGACTCGCCCGCGCCCGGGTCGGAATGCGCGCTGCGGCTGCTACAATTCTTTCCGGCGGGCCTCCCCGCATTGAGGCTTGGGAACCTGGTCAGGTCGGGAACGAAGCAGCCATAACCAAACACCCCAAGTGCCGGGGTCAGGCTCGCCACTGTGTTTGAAAAGCTGCCGCGTTTGATTGCGGCTGCACGCGGAGCGTTTGCGGCGCTGGTTTTTTCGGAGCGCGTCTCCTTGGCTGCATATCGAATCGTTGTCATGTGTCGTCCAGGCGACAGCGGCGCCGGGCCTGCATGCAGGGCAGCCTGTTCGTTCATGACAATGCGGAAACTCCGCGGCCTTTACCTTGCGGCGCAAAAGCCGCGTTTGCGTGCCCGGCCTGACCGGCTACATCGACAGGCTCGGCACGCGCGAACACAATGCCAGGTTGTCGCAGGCACGCGCCGAAACGGTCAAGGCCTGGCTGGTCGAGCAGGGCATCGCCGCGACTGTGAAACAGACCGAAGGGCGTGGCAGCGGCGCATCGGTGGTGATGTGCCAGGAGCAGGCCTTGCCCGGGCTTACCACCTGCCTGCAGCCGAACCGGCGCGTCGAGGTGGATCTGGCGAGCGCGGTGACTCGCTGAAGCATGCTGTCAGACCGGGGCGCTGATAGGCCTCGGGTAGAATCATTGGCATGTCATATCTGGTTCTTGCGCGCAAATATCGTCCGAAGTCGTTCGCCACCCTGGTTGGTCAGGAGCATGTGGTCAAGGCGTTGACGCATGCGCTTGAGGGCAAACGGCTGCATCACGCCTATCTTTTCACCGGCACCCGCGGTGTCGGCAAGACCACCATCGCGCGGATACTCGCCAAGGCGCTCAATTGCACCGGGCCCGATGGCCAGGGTGATGTCACGGCGACCCCGTGCGGCGTTTGCCCGGCCTGCGTCGAGATCGACCAGGGGCGCTTCATCGACTATGTCGAACTCGACGCTGCCTCCAATCGCAAGACCGAGGAGATCGAGCAGATTCTCGATTCGGCGCCCTACAAGCTCGATTCCACCCGCTACAAGGTGTTGATGCTCGATGAGGTGCACATGCTCACCAGCACCGCCTTCAACGCGATGCTGAAAACACTGGAAGAGCCGCCCGATCATGTGAAGTTCGTGCTGGCGACGACCGACCCGCAGAAGATTCCGGTCACGGTGCTGTCGCGCTGCCTGCAGTTCAACCTGAAGCAGATGCCGCAACCACAGATCGTCGCACATCTCGAGCGGGTGTTCGGCGAGGAGGAGATCGCGGCCGAGAAGCCGGCCTTGCGTCTGCTGGCGCAGGCGGCCGCGGGCAGTATGCGCGATGCCCTGTCGCTGTCGGACCAGGCGATTGCCTACAGTGCCGGCAATGTGACCGAAGAAGCGGTGCGTGGCATGTTGGGTGC